>CAYPGZ010000022.1:10341-13797 GCA_964410335.1 uncultured Flavobacteriaceae bacterium
GCTTTTGACAAAGTGTTGATTGCTAAAGTTTTTGCAAGTCCGGGAACCCCTTCCAGCAAAATATGCCCTCTTCCCAGAAGTCCTATCAGCAAGCGCTCGACCATGTGTTGTTGACCTACAATAACTTTTCTCATTTCGCGCGAAAGCACATCGATAAATGCACTTTCTCTTTCGATTTTTTCATTTAGACCGGCGATGTCCACTTCGTGGTTTTCTTCATTCATATTGTTATGGGTTTCAAGTTCCAAGTTTCAGGTTTTAGGTTTTAGGGGTTTATTTTATAGTTGCCTAAAATTAGGTTGACTTTTCCAACTACTCTATTAGACGACACTTTTACAGCAATGTTGCATTTTTTTTGTTGGATTTACAAAGATAAAGGATTGAGGGGATTGCGCTATTTTTTGACGCGAAGCAAATTGGATAATTAAGCACAGAAAAACTGTTAAAGCTTGGTTAAAAAAAAGCGACCTCTTTCGGGGTCGCTTTCAACAATTATTATTGTCAAAAAAATAATTAGAGAAATTCTACTTCTCCAATAGTGGTGGTACTTCCGGCTTCCACTTCAATATCCGTAAGCACGATAGGATCCAGACCGAGTTCGCTGGCCACTTCAAAACTAAGCGTATATGTTCCCTCGGGCAATCCATTCAGCACAAATTTACTTTCGGCATCCGTGTAGGTGGAAATCTCTTCCTGAGTTTCCTGATGAGTAGCAGTAATTAAAGTTTGTGTTCCTGCAACCAGACCAATCACGGTTCCACTTATGGCGCCGGTTTCGATATCCAAACTTCCGCGGATAACGGGTTTCAATAGATAGCCGCCGTTTCCTTGCTCAACGATAGACTTCTCTACGTCAAAATCCAAAGTAAAAGCATAGGTTTCTCCGGCTTCCAAATCTTGATTTATCTGTACTTTCAATCCGGATTGTTGTGCACTCGGCGTTTGTAAAGGATAAGATTGTCCATCTACCACAACGGAGTTATCATCTCCCAATACAAGACGGATTTGATTGATTCTTCCGACAGGCACATCGTCGTCATCGGCCAGCATCACGCTCACTCCACCGGTAAGTTCCAAAAGGTTGTACACACCATCCTCTACATCATCGAGAGAAATTTCTCCATCCACGTTGCCTTCAACCTCACCATTGTACTTTATCAGCACATCTTCCACATCCACATAAACTGCATCATAGTCTCCGGGAGCATCTACCAGCTTCACGGAAATACGGGCCTCCTTGTCATCAGGAATGCCATTGCTGTCATCATCATCGCTACAGGCATAAAAAGCAAAAACCGACAACATCAAAATTCCAAATTTTCTTAAATTTTTCATCATTTATGGTTTTTAAGTTCAACGACAAAGAAACCGTTTCCCCCTGTTCTTTATTTTCACTTTTGCTATTTTTAACGCAGGGATTAACTTTTTGTTAGACAAAAGGCCTTACTTTGATTTCTGAATTAAAATAAAGGAGTGATTGCTTCCGGTAAATAATATGATAAACAAACGCCTGCTCATTAAAAACCTTTTGGCACATAATGCCGAAAACAGTTTTTATGATAAAAAACTACGGATGAATCTCAGCCAACGCGAGGGAAAAGCCAAGTTTTTGAAACATGTTTGTGCGCTTTCCAACAGTAATCCCAAGAATAACAGTTATATCGTAATCGGTGTGAAAGATGAGGATAACAGCATTGTGGGAGTTGATTTTTTTGACGATAGCAAAATTCAAAACCTTGTGAATGCTTATCTCGATAATCCGCCCCGTGTACGCTATGAAAACGTGCTTTTTCCGCATTTACCAAATGATAAAGTAGTGGGATTGATCATCATCAGTCCCAATAATGGTAAGGTGTGTTCCCTGCGAAGGAATATCTGGAAATATTATGGGGGTGCGGTTTTTATACGGGAAGGAAGTGTGAGCCTTCCCAAAAATTTTGGAATAGAATTGAAAGACTACAACTCTGAAATTGTTTCTTCCATCGAAGCCCATTCTCACAACAACGTAAAACTTACGCTAGATGGTGTTTTTGATTTTATGAAAAAATGTGCCGACTTCGATCCGGAATATATTGTCTTCAAAGAATATTTTGTGATGTGCTGGGCCGGGAAACAAAAACAGGTGAAAAACAACCTTTATTATTCCCGTGTGAATATCGAATTAATCAACGAGCAAGTGAAGCTTTTCTATTCCGATTTGGATGAGGTAAGCATCGAATACGATGAGGATTATTTTAAAATCATCGAATATGTGCATCTGGGGTTTTATGAAAGCTATCGGTTTTATCCTTTAGAAGAAACCATCATTCGTTTTAGAGATAATATGTCCTATGAAATCGACAGCAGCATGCTTTTTGAACCACCCCAATTCCAGCGGGAAACGCTTTTTCATATCTATAACAGCAATAATGTGCTAATAAAAAAACTGAAAAACGGCAGCAAACTGACTTCCGCTGAAGAAAGGGATTTATTACGGCTTCCCTCCACTTATTTATTGTGTCACCTTAATGATTTTTCTGAAGCTGTGGAAAGACTGGAAGAAGCAAAACCACTTCTTAAAGCCTACGGAAAGGAGGTTTATTCCCGATATAAAGAAAGTATGCGCGTGTTGAGGAAAGTGAAATATAATTAAGGAGGGTTTCTTACTAAATTAGACCGGTTGCCCACAGATTATTATTAACTTCACGGCCAGAATAACCATGATTTTTTTAACCCTTTACATTTACAAATGCGAAGTTTTGTTATTGGTGATATCCATGGAGCGCTGAAAGCTTTAGAACAGGTTTTGAAAAGAGCAAAAGTTCGGCCCGATGATCAGCTGATTTTTATTGGTGACTATGTAGATGGCTGGAGCGATTCTGCCAATACGATTTCTTTCCTAATTGAACTTGCCCAACAAAACCCCTGTGTTTTCATTCGTGGCAATCACGACGATCTGGTGGCACATTGGCTGAAAACCCGAGAGATGAATGACACTTGGTTGCAACACGGCGGGCAATCCACATTGGAGGCTTATCGGAAAGTTTCGGAGGAAACGGTTCAGTCTCATTTGAGGTTTTTTGAAGAATTGACGAATTATCATATCGACCATAAAAATCGTCTTTTTGTGCATGCCGGATTTTCCAATATTCACGGCCCTCAAAATGAATACGACAAGTATATGCTTTACTGGGATCGCACCCTTTGGGAAATGGCACTGGCCACAGATGAGAAAATCCCGGAGGATGATGTGCGTTATCCTAAGCGGCTAAAATTATTTAATGAAATTTTTATCGGACACACTCCTACCGTAAGGATTAATAAAACTAAACCCGTAAATGCGATGAATGTTTGGAATGTAGATACCGGTGCAGCCTTCAAAGGAAGACTGTCGATGATGGATGTGGATTCCAAAGAAGTTTTTCAAAGCGAGCCCGTGCATTTATTATATGCAGGGGAAAAAGGGCGAAATTAAAT
>CAYPGZ010000022.1:13897-27760 GCA_964410335.1 uncultured Flavobacteriaceae bacterium
TTTTGGTTGCGTTTGTTCACCTATGAAGATATTGGTCATCGATAATTACGATTCGTTTGTGTATAATCTGGTACATTATCTCGAAGCTTTGGGGGGAGAGGTTTTCGTTCGAAGAAATGATGAAATAAGCCTGGAAGAAGTGGGGTTATTCAATAAAATTCTTCTTTCTCCCGGTCCCGGAATTCCTGATGAGGCAGGCCTTCTCAAATCTATTATAAAAAAATATGCTCCTTCAAAATCTATTTTGGGGGTTTGCTTAGGACAACAAGCCATTATGGAGGTTTTCGGAGGGAAATTGATAAATCTCGAAAAAGTATATCACGGAGCCTCCACCGAAATCAAAATTCTGTTCGATGAGGAACCGCTCTTTAAAAGTCTTCCTAAAAAAATTAAAGTCGGCCGATATCATTCTTGGGTGGTAGATTCCACCCTTCCCAAATGTCTCATCCCTACTTCCATCGATGAGAACGGACAAATCATGTCTTTGAGCCATAAGGAATATGATTTGCGCGGGGTGCAGTTTCATCCTGAATCTATCTTGACACCGGACGGCAAAAAAATTCTCGAAAACTGGTTAAATTTATAATGTAAAAACCGCTTTTTTGCACACCATTTTCTGTTCTCTTACCAAAACCTGATTTTCAAATCTAAATTCTTGAGATTAATTTCCTTAGAAGCTTTCTCTGTTTTCTATATTAGTGAAGGATATGCTAAAATTTCACAAATTACACATAAATATACCTTAAGTTGCAGTTAAATGAAAAATATTTAAGGTGGATTTATTCTACTTTAGCCCCTACTAAACATAAAAATTCATCATCATGAGAGACTTAATTTGGTTGATTATCGTAATCTTAATTATAGCCTGGCTTATTGGCTATATTGGCTTTGGGGAAGCAGTAGGAAGTTTGATTCATATCCTACTTGTTCTTGCCATTATCGGAATTTTATATAAATTAGCCACGGGGAGACGCCCCTAACCAACAAGTTTAATCTAAAAACCTAATTATGAAAAAAGTCTTTTTAATGTTGTTTATGACGGGATTGATGGCTACAGGATTCACCAGTTGCCGCGATACCAACAACAATGCTGCAGATGAAATTGAAGAAGCCGCCGATGATGTTGGCGATGAAATCGAAAACGCTGCAGATGAAATTGATGAGGAAATTTAATTTTTTGATTTTCCTCAAAAAAAGAAGCTGTTTCCCGGTGGAGACAGCTTCTTTGTTTTTACTCTATTTTCTCTTTCCTATTTTATCATTTCAAAACTTCTTTTTACAAATTTAGTAAGTTCTTCCCCTTTCAATAATCCTTGCGAGAGTCGCGCCAAATCCAAGGATTGTTTTATGAGTCGCTCTTGTTTTTTAGCGGTTTTGGTGTGAAGAATTTCCGAAATCAATTCGTGGTTTGTATTTACCACCAGGTTGTACATTTCCGGCATATTTCCCATTCCAAACATACCGCCCCCACCGGTTTGCGACATCTCTTTCATCCGGCGCATAAACTCCGGCTGGGTAATCATCAAAGGGGCAGCCGTACTATCCATGGCTTCCAGCTGAATGGTGTATTTTTCTTTGGGAACTACTTTTTCCAAATCGGTTTTTAGCTTTTCCTTTTCTTCGTCGGAAAGCTTAGAAACTTGATCTTCTTCTTTTTGAATCAGCTTATCGATATGGTCGCTGTCCACGCGAGTGAAAGTTACCGCTTCATCCGATTCGGAATACTCGGTTTCCAGCTTTTGGATGAGATGCGAAACGATTGGAGAATCCAACATGAGCACTTCATATCCTTTTTCTCGTGCAGTTTCGATATAGGCATGCTGTGCATCTTTATCTGAGGCATACAGGATGACCAGTTTTTTATCTTTATCGGTTTGATTGTCCTTAATTTTTTCCTTCAGCTCATCAAAAGTAAAATATTCGCCATTTGTTGTCGGATAGAGTGCAAATTTACGGGCCTTTTCAAAGAATTTCTCTTCGGAAAGCATTCCGTATTCAATCACGATTTTGATATCATCCCATTTTTTTTGAAGTTCCTCGCGGTTGTTTTTGAAGAGGGAATTTAATTTATCAGCAACTTTTCGCGTAATATAACTGGAAATCTTCTTTACATTGGAATCGGCTTGCAAATAGGAACGCGAAACGTTCAGCGGGATATCCGGCGAGTCGATTACTCCGCGCAACATGGTTAGAAATTCCGGCACAATACCCTCCACATTATCCGTAACAAAAACTTGATTTTGATACAACTGTATTTTATCGCGTTGCATCGCTAATTCTTGTGTCATTTTCGGGAAATACAAAATCCCCGTCAGGTTAAAAGGATAATCCACATTCAAATGGATATGAAATAAAGGCTCCTCAAACTGCATCGGATAAAGTTCCCGATAAAACTTTTTGTAGTCTTCATCTTCCAATTCTGTCGGCTGTATAGTCCACGCGGGATGAGGATTGTTGATGATATCATCAACTTGCACGGTTTTTGGCTTTTCATCTTCCGGAGCATCATCAGCTTTGGGAAGTGTTTTTTCCTTGGTTCCGAACTTAATCGGAATCGGCATAAATTTGTTGTATTTTGTCAAAAGCTCACGGATGCGGTTTTCTTCCAAAAATTCTTCATCCTCTTTATTGATGTGCAGAATCACCTCGGTGCCGTGTTCTTTTTTATTGGTTTCTTCGAGGCTGAATTCGGTAGTGCCTTCACAAATCCAATGCACAGCGGGTTCATCTTTATGGGATTTGGTGAGGATTTCCACTTTGTGAGCCACCATAAATGCAGAATAGAAACCCAATCCAAAATGACCGATAATGCCACTATCTTTTGAATCTTTATATTTCTCCAAAAATTCTCCTGCTCCGGAAAAAGCCACCTCGTTGATATATTTTTTCACTTCATCGGCGGTCATTCCAATTCCTTGGTCGATAATATGCAGGGTTTTCTTTTCTTTATCGATTTTAACTTCGATAAGAGGATTGCCGTATTCCACTTTTGCTTCCCCTATTTGAGAAAGATGTTTGAGTTTCAGGGTTGCATCGGTGGCATTGGAAATTAGTTCTCTTAAAAATATTTCGTGATCGCTGTAAAGAAATTTTTTGATTAGTGGAAAAATATTTTCCACCGAAACGTTAATGGTACCGGTTGCCATGATATATTTGAATTTTTATTTGATTTTTTTTATTCCGATAAGTCAAAAAAAATGCCGATACGGTTTTTATGACAAACTGGCAGAAATTTTGACCGCTCGTATATTCCATATATTTGCCCAATGCAATTGAATTATTCATTCATCATCCCCGTTTTCAATCGTCCCGATGAAATTCGGGAACTTTTGGAGAGTATGAAAAAGCTTTCCACCGACATTCCTTTTGAAGTGGTCATCGTCGAGGATGGTTCTACCGTGGGTTCCGAAGAGGAAATCTGGAGATTTTCGGGCAGCTTGGATATTTCCTATTATTATAAGGAGAATTCCGGACCGGGAGATTCACGTAATTTCGGGATGAAAAAGGCAAAAGGAAATTATTTTTTAATTCTCGACAGTGATGTGGTACTTCCGGAAAATTATCTGGCGGAGGTGGATCGCTTTCTAAAAACAAACTATGTGGATTGTTTTGGAGGAAGAGATGCCGCTGCTGAAAATTTTACGCCTATTCAAAAAGCAATTGATTTTGCCATGACTTCTTTTCTCACCACCGGCGGAGTTCGCGGAAACGACAACCCGGGTTTTGAACCCCGTAGTTTCAACATGGGAATTTCCAAACAAGCCTTTGAGGCAACCGGCGGATTCGGCACTATTCATCCCGGAGAAGATCCTGATTTGTCCCTTCGGATTCGCAAAGCGGGTTTTCAAACGGCCTTTGCTTCCGAGGTCTTCGTATATCACAAACGCCGAATCGATTGGAGGAAATTTTATGTGCAAGTAAATAAATTCGGGAAAGCACGCCCGATTCTATCCCAATGGCATCCGGGATCCGGAAAGTTGACCTTTTGGTTTCCCTCGCTTTTCATAATTGGATTAATCCTAAGCTTGACCGGGCTTTTGTTCGGATTTGAAATTTTGATTTTATTTTATTTGCTGTATTTCCTGATGATATTTGCAGATGCGGTTTTTAAAAATAATCGTATTTTTATAGGCTTGCTTTCCGTACTGGCAGTGATCATTCAATTTTATGGTTATGGGATGGGTTTTTTAAAATCAACTTGGCATGTCAGGCTGTTAAAAAAAGATCCGGAAGAAGTTTTCCCCGAGCTTTTTTTCCAAAATAAAAAAAAGGGATGGGCGGTGAAAGTTCATCATAAAACGACCTGAAACCTGTTCAGAAGAAGAAAATTTTAAAGCAGCGCATTTTATCACAGAAAAAAATGGCAAAAAAAATAAAAATAAGAGGTTCACGAATTCGGAAAACCAATTTCAAGGCGGTGACTTTTTTTCTTATTTTTTCTTGTGTGATATGGCTATTTGTACAGTTTTCTAAGACTTACCAAGAAATCATTCAGATTCCGATTTCCTATTCTGAAATTCCAAAAGACAAAATCATTTCTCATGAAAAGAAGCATTTGGAAGTGCGATTGGAAGATACCGGTTTTGGGCTTGCGTGGTTTTCACTTTTTAGAAATAGAATAACCCTCAATCTCACCGAACTGCCCGCCGATGAGGATGAGATTATTTTTTCAACCCGCGAAAATGCCTTAGAAATAAGTGATAAATTAGGTGTAAATTTAAGCGATATCGATTTTCTAACCGACACCCTAAAAATTCCATTTCAACAAAAAGAAACCAAGCGGGTTCCCGTGGTTTCGCGAATAAAAATTTCTTTTAAACCCGGTTATGGCACTTCCGATTCGTTGCGGATTTCTCCCGATACTATTATGGTGAGCGGTCCCAAAAACACCTTGGATTCTTTGCAATTGCTCACCACCAAAGATTTAAAGCTTAAAGAGGTAGATAAAAACCTGAATGGAACCGTGGCTATCGATTCTTCAAATCTTGAGAACATCACCTTATATGACAGAGAAGTAACCTATTCCTTAAAAGTGGAAAAATTTACCGAAGGAAAACTGGAAGTGCCTCTTTTTGTAGTAAATGCACCGGAAAACATGGACCTTGTTATTTTTCCTAAAACCACTTCGGTCGTCTTTCAGGTAAGTTTGGAAAATTATAAGCACATCAGCAAGAGTGATTTTAAAGTGGTTTGCGATTATAAAGATTTGGAAGAAGGGCAAGAATATTTTATCCCAAAAGTGACCAAAAAACCGGAAAACATCTCTAATCTGCGGATAGGGACAAAAAAGGTTCAGTTTGTGGTGAAAAAATAAGATATTCTTAGCTTCCGTATATGTTATTTGAATGGCACAAAAACCTGAAATAAAACCTTCGCAAAGAACTCCCAAAAAGGTAGGTTTGACGGGCGGTATTGGTTCGGGAAAAACCACGATTGCCGGATTTTTTCGCGAATTGGGCATACCGGTTTATATCGCTGATGCAGAAGCAAAAAAAATCATGGATTCGTCGCCCGCGGTTCGCACAGAAATTATTTCACTCTTAGGGGAAAAAGCATTTCCAAACCGACTTCCCAATCGAAAATATATTGCTTCTCAAGTTTTTGAAGACGAGAAATTACTGAAATCTCTCAATGAGATAATACATCCCCGGGTGCACGCTGATTTTGAGAAATGGACAAAAAAACAACAGACTCCTTATGTAATCTATGAAGCCGCCATCCTCTTCGAACATGGCGGCGAAAAACGATGTGACTACAGCATTTTGGTCACTGCCCCCAAAGAAGAACGCATCAAAAGAGTGATGAAACGCGACGACGTTTCGCGGGAAATGGTGGAAGCCCGGATGCAGCATCAATGGCCTGAGGAAGTAAAAATGAAACTTGCAGATTTTATTATCGAAAATTTGAATATTTACGAAGCAAAATCCCAAACAAAGCAAGTTCACTCTACAATTATTAAGCAAATACCTTCCTAAATTCCATAACTGTTAACATTTGGTTAAACCACATTAACAGTGAGGTTTATCATATTACATTTGAAAAATGAACAAGAAATTGTTTTATTCCCTAATCCTGCTGATGAGTTTGTCGTTGATAGGGATAATTTTCGTTCAAGGATATTGGATTAAAAACACACTCGACACCAAGGAGGAACAGTTTTCCTTTAATGCGCGCCAGATTTTGAGTAATGTGGCCGAGCAAATAGAAAAAGAGGAGTTTGAAGCATACTATTTCAGGTACCTCAGTAAAGCCGATAGCCTGGAGAAACCCATTAAAACGATCATTGACGAACTGTTTGGAATTGACGAAGACCCTTTAGGGGAATTTTATACCAACCCCATCGGCATTCGAGAGGACAAGAAGTTATTTTCTGCTTTTTTAAGCGGAAACAGGGACAGCCTTGTCATGAAAAGTCTTATTCGTGAAAAAATAGGCAACCTCGTTAACCGCGATCAAAATGAAAAAGAGAGATTAACGGCTGAAGATCGCTTCGCTCGAATCAATCAGATGGACAGGGTGATGCGCGACTGGTTGAGTGCCGCTATCCGAGAAAACCTCGCCAAGCTTCCCCTCTATCAACGTATAGATGAAGAACGTGTGGAGGAGCTGATTAGCCATGAGCTGAAAAAAAGGGATATGACCACGGATTTTGAATTTGCGGTTTACAGCAATTCGCTGGCAACCACGGTAAAATCCAATGATTTTCAACTGAATGCGCCCACCACCTACAGCATGCCCATTTTTGAGGGCAATGATTCCGTGTGGGACCACGAGTATTTGTTGCTGGTGAATTTCACTGAGAAAAACACCGCCTTATTTTCGTCCATCGCACTGATGGTGCTTTTGTCGATAATTTTCACGCTAATTATTGTGGTAGCTTATTCCAGTGCCATCTCGCAGTTGTTAAAGCAGCGGCAGATATCACAAATAAAAACGGATTTTATCAACAACATGACCCACGAGTTTAAAACCCCAATCGCCACAATCAATTTGGCATTGGATTCGGTGAAGAATAAAAAAATTCGTGATGATGAAGAAAAGATGGAGCGATATTTAAAAATGATACGCGACGAAAACAATCGTATGCATGCCCAGGTGGAAAATGTGTTGAGGATTTCAAAACTCGAAAACGACGATTTGGATATAAAAAAGGAGCGTTTAAACTTACACGATTTAATTGAAAATGCCATGGCACATGTTTCCTTGATTCTTGAAGATCGGAACGGACAAATCCACACTCATTTCAACGCAAAAAGATCATCTATTTTGGCCAATAAATCACATTTCACCAATGTCATCGTCAATATTTTGGACAATGCGGTCAAATATTCCGAGACCCCTCCAAAAATCGATATATACACCGAAAACGTGAAAAATTATATCGTAATGAAAATACAGGATCAGGGCAGTGGAATGAGTAAAGCCGCACAAAGAAAAGTATTTGAAAAGTTTTTCCGTGAACACACGGGCAACATCCATAACGTGAAAGGACACGGACTCGGACTTGCTTATGTGAAACGAATTTTGGACGACCACCATGGACAAATTTCTGTGGAAAGTCAAAAAGGAAAAGGAAGTACCTTTATTGTAAAATTACCCTTAATATCATAAATATGGAAACCGAAAACAAGAAGATTTTACTCGTAGAAGACGACCCAAACTTTGGAATCGTCTTGAAAGATTATCTTTCAATGAACGATTATGAAGTAACTCACGCCAAGAATGGTATGGAAGGCTTCGAAAAGTTCAAAAAAGACGATTTTGACCTTTGTATTCTCGATGTGATGATGCCCTACAAAGATGGGTTTACCCTTGCGAAAGAAATTCGCAATAAAAACGAGGATGTCCCTATCATTTTCCTCACCGCCAAAGCCATGAAGGAAGATGTCTTGAAAGGTTACAAAGTGGGAGCGGATGATTATCTCAATAAACCTTTTGACAGCGAGGTTTTGTTGATGAAAATCAAGGCCATTATGCAACGCAAGGCAACCGAAAGTGTGGCCGACAGCAAGCAATTCGAATTTCAGGTGGGTGGATTTCACCTCAATTCCAAATTGAGGTTTCTAACCTATAAAGACGAAGACCCGATAAAGCTTTCCCCAAAGGAAAACGAATTGTTGAGGCTTCTTGCTTTGCACGAAAACGATTTGATGCCACGGGAATTGGCATTGACCAAAATTTGGCGTGATGACAACTACTTTACCTCCCGAAGTATGGACGTTTATATCGCCAAATTGCGCAAATACCTTAAAAAAGATCCCAATGTAGAGATTTTAAATATACATGGGGAAGGTTTCCGTTTGGTTGATCATTCAAAAGAGCAAAAAAAAGCTTAAAGTCAATGCCATAATTGTGTTAATCCTTATAGAGTTATCTCTTTTCGGGATGTCCCCTAAAAGCCCTTTGTATCCTACTACAAGGGCTTTGCTTTTTTTATTTTCTTTACACATATGCTTTGGTTATTTTTGTCGATATCGTAAAAATCCATCCATAAACAGCACGAAATGACTTTTTCGGAATTTAAAAATTTGATTCCAAGGATAGAAAACATTGAACTTCCGGGAAAGCGTTCGCATGTGCAGATGGCGCCAATAAAAAAAATCGTTGAATTGGCGGAAGAAGAAATCAACAAACGAAAACCCAGATCCGCCGGGGTAATGGTTTTATTTTATCCTAATCAAAACGGCGAGGCCATGCTCGTCCTGATACTGCGAAAAGTTTATGAAGGTGTGCATTCCGGTCAAATCAGCTTGCCCGGGGGTGGAAAAGAAAAAATTGATACCAGCCTACAGGAAACGGCTTTGCGCGAAACCCATGAAGAAATCGGTGTGGCTCCGGAAGAGATAAAAATCCTGAAAAAACTTACTAAACTCTATGTATCCCCCTCTAATTTTAGGGTTTACCCTTTTTTGGGAGTGGTAGATCATACCCCGACTTTTATTCCTCAGGCATCAGAAGTCGAGTCGATCCTCGAAATCAGCGTGAAAGATTTCCTGAATGATAAATTCATGGCTCAAAAAACCATTTCTATTTCTTATTCTGATAAAATCACTGTCCCCGCCTTTCTGTTTGATGAATATATAGTTTGGGGCGCAACCGGTATGATTTTAAACGAGGTAAAAGCCATGATTAGGTCGTTGGAGGGAAAATAAAAAACACCGGAATATTTTTCTGCAACACGCATCAAATCAGTCCCTTCAACTTCACGAGAATAATTATCTTTGCATAAAATTCAAGTATGGCGCGGATCATGGCGTTGGATTACGGAACAAAGCGTACGGGAATCGCGGTAACAGATGAATTGCAACTGATTGCTTCAGGACTGACGACCGTGGAAACCGAGCGACTGCTTCCTTTTCTGGAAGACTATTTTACCACGGAAAAAGTGGAACTCGTTCTTATTGGTGAACCTAAGCAGAAGGACGGTTCCGTTTCGGAAAGTGAAACCGCCATCCGGGAATTTTTAGTGAAATTTGATAAAAAATTTCCCGAAATGAAAACTCGGCGAATCGATGAACGCTTTAGTTCAAAAATGGCTTTTCAAACCATGATCGACAGTGGGCTGAAAAAAAAACAACGCCGAAACAAAGCGCTCGTGGATGAAATCAGCGCCACGATAATTTTACAATCCTATTTATATCGTTGATTACCGCGGTGTAAGTTTAATGAATATTAGCACTTATGATATTACCGATTCTTGCCTATGGCGATCCTATATTAAAGAAGAAAGCAAAAGAAATCGATCCGGATTTTCCCGGTCTGAGCGAACTTCTTAACAACATGTGGGAAACTATGTATGCCGCAAATGGCGTGGGTTTGGCTGCACCTCAAATCGGAGAATCCATTCGGCTTTTCATTGTGGATGCCGCTCCTTTTGCAGAGGATGATTCTCTCTCAGAGAAAGAACAGGAATTTTTGAAAAACTTCAAAAAAACCTTTATCAATCCACAAATCATACACGAAAACGGCGATGAATGGGGTTTCAACGAAGGTTGTTTGAGCATTCCTGACATCCGGGAAGATGTGTTTAGAAAACCCGAAATCAGCATGGAATATTACGACGAAAATTTTCAGAAACACCAAGCACAATTTTCAGGACTCGCTGCCCGGGTCATCCAGCACGAATATGATCATATTGAAGGAATTCTGTTCACCGATAAGCTTTCAGGCCTTAAAAAAAGGTTAATCAAAAGGAAACTGGAAAATATTTCAAAAGGAAATGTCAGCATCGATTACCGAATGCGTTTTCCGAAATTGAAAAAAGCCCGGTAAATCGATTGATTTTCATTTTATTGACCTTAATAAAAAGCAGATTCGGAAATTTTAAAAAAGTTTAAGCTAAGCCCATAAAAAAACACATCCCAATTTGTTACCCATGCTTGAGATTTCGATATTTGCGCATAAAATCAAAACAAAATTATGAGTTTGGAAAAAATCATGTCGATCTCCGGGAAGCCCGGTTTATACGAATTAAAATCCCAGACCCGTGGCGGGTTCTTGGCCGAATCTTTATTGGACGGCAAGAAAAGTCCAATCAGTGCACGAAACAACGTGAGCATGCTGAACGAAATTTCTATTTACACCTATTCGGATGAAGTGCCTTTGCGGCAAGTTTTCGAAAATATCTCCAAAAAAGAAGAAGGAAAAGAAAGCATCAGCCATAAAGAATCGGAAGACAAACTGAAGAGCCATTTCCGTGAAATCCTTCCCGAATACGATGAAGACCGGGTTTATTTAAGCGACATAAAGAAGGTTTTCCAGTGGTATAACCTGCTTATCAAAAAGGGCATTACCGATTTTTCCGAACCTGATGAAAAGGAAAAAGACAAAAAAGAAAAAGCCGCCGAGAGTTCCGTCAAAAAAACTCAAAAACCCACGTCTCCACAAAAAACAAATGTCCCGAAACCTTCGGCGAAAAAAGGAAGTCCGGGGAAAGGAAGTACACCCAGAAAAACGGGGTAAATTTGAGAGTGAGGATTGAAGAGTGTGATTTGGGAAACGCGAAACTTAACCTTGAAACCTGAAAGCTCAAACTTTGAACACACGACAAGAAAACCTACAAGCTTTTGACCGTCTTCTCACCATCATGGATGAATTGCGCGAGAAATGTCCTTGGGATCAAAAACAAACCATGGAAAGTTTGCGTCCTCTCACCATCGAGGAAACCTATGAGTTGGGAGATGCGATTTTGGATGGCGATCTAGAGGAGGTGAAAAAAGAATTGGGAGACTTATTGCTTCATCTGGTTTTCTACGCCAAAATAGGTAGTGAAAAAAACAGTTTTGATATTGGTGACGTAACCAATTCCATTTGCGAAAAACTCATTGCACGACATCCACATATCTATGGTGACGTGGATGTGGCAAACGAAAATGAGGTCAAGCGCAACTGGGAGAAATTAAAAATGAAAGAAGGCAAAAAAAGCGTTTTGGAAGGCGTCCCAAAATCCCTCCCGGCATTGGTGAAAGCCGGCCGAATTCAGGATAAGGTGGCCGGAGTGGGATTTGACTGGGAAAAACCTGAACAGGTTTTTGAAAAACTTCAAGAGGAATTGGGAGAATTGCAACATGAAATAGACCACCATAATGAAGATAATATCGAAGCCGAGTTTGGAGATGTACTTTTTTCGATGGTCAACTACGCGCGATTCTTAAAAATAAATCCAGAAAATGCTCTTGAACGCACCAACAAAAAATTCATCAAACGTTTTCGTTATCTCGAAGAAAAGGCCAAAGAAAAAAACAAACCCCTGAGCGAAATGACGCTTGAAGAGATGGATGTTTTTTGGGAAGAAGCCAAGTTTGAACAATAATCGATTTCAATTGTCAAAATTCAACAATCCCGAGAAAATAAATTATTGAGATTGGATTTTTCCGTTAAAATCGCTCCAGGAAGGCATTTCATATATTTTCAAATAAAACCTGGGCATGACGGCGAGTAGATGTTCAAAAATATCACCGGCAATATTTTCATAGTGCACCCATCTTATGTCGTTACTAAAAGCATACACCTGCAGCGGAATCCCTTGTGCGGTAGGTTCCAGCTGGCGGCACATCAAGGATAAACCCTGATGAATATTGGGATTTTGTTTTAGGTAATACGTGATATAATTCCGGTAAACCCCGAGATTGGTGTAGCGCACATTTCCCTCTACCTTACTTTCTTCCATATGCTCCAAAAACTCCTTAAAGTGGTTCTTCAGCAAATCCAATTTTGCTAATTCCTGAATTTCTTCAATGGTTAGAAACCGAACACTTGAAGATTGAATAAGCAAAGAACGTTTAATTCTTCTCCCTCCCGTTTCCTGCATTCCGCGCCAGTTGGTGAAAGATTCCTGAATAAGGAAATAAGTGGGAATGGAGGTGACGGTCTTGTCCCAATTTTTCACCAATATAGAGTTGAGCGAAATTTTTATAACATCCCCATCGGCATTGAATTTCGGCATAGAAATCCAGTCTCCAATACGCACGGTATCATTGGCAGCCACTTGAATACTGGCCACAAACCCCAAAATCGAGTCCTTAAAGATCAAAAGAATAATTGCTGAGATCGCTCCCAGAGCGGTCAAGAACTGCCAAGGTGTTTCCCCGGTAAGGATAGAGAAAATAAGAATAATCCCGATGAGCCAGGCAAAAATCATAAAAACCTGCACATAGCTGTCGATGGGTTTATCTTTAAAACTATCCAAGGATTTCAGGTAATCGTTGATGGTTTTCAACAAGCTGCGCACCGTCCAGATCAACATCACGACGATAAGGATGTCCACAAAGGTGTTGAGGCTTTCGACATATTCTGGGAAATCATTGAAAATCACAGGAATAAAAGCCTCAATAAAAAACAATAAGACCAGATATGTTACATAGAAAAAAAAGTTGTGCTCAAAAAGATAATCGTCAAATTTAGTTTTTGTTTTTTCTAAAATTCGGCTGATTACATTTTTCAACAAAAACCGCAAAACCTTACTCAACAAATAAGCCGCTAAAAAGAGGGTGGCCAGACTTGCAATGAGGTTTAAGGAAACAGCAAAATCTTCACTCATTCCCCATTTCACAAAAAGATTATAGAAAAAATTAGTAATATTTTCCTTGGACTCCATGAGATGGTTTTTGACAAAAATAAGGGTAAATATCAAGGAAGGCAAGCCTGAGATTTTTAATTGAGCAAGTTTTAGGGAGCTATGAGTTTAGGTTAGAAAAAGGCCCCTTTTCAGAAGCAAAAGTTAGATAAGTATCCGTGGTGATTTTTTCATCTTCCCATTTTTCAACTCATCACAAATTTTGTTCTTTTGCATTATGCTTTAAAAAATATTGTTTTTATAAAATCATTTTAGCAAACGGGGTGTAGCGCAGCCCGGTAGCGCGCGTCGTTCGGGACGACGAGGCCGTGGGTTCGAATCCCGCCACCCCGACTTTTTGATTTTACATTAATTTGATTTAGGTTTTGCCTAACTTACGCGATACAATCGCGAGGGAGCGGCGGGTTTTCTTGAATGGCCTTTATAAGCGTTTTGCTCGTGAACCGTTTGAAATCACCGAGCAGGTTTGCCGGGTGTTCACCTTTGACGCTTCTAAAAATCAAATGCACATGATTGGTCATAATACACCAGGCAATGATTTCCATTCCTTTTTGTTTTTGGCAAAACGACAGGCTTCCTAGTAAAATATCTTTGTAGGAATTTCTTGTAAAAACATCCAGCCACTCCACAACAGCAAAGCTTACAAAATACAAACCTTCGGGATTATGGAACTTGTAATCCCGGCTCATTGGCTAAAAGTACGAAAAAAATTATTTTTTGTAGATGGAACGCGATACAATCGCGCACCAGCTTACAAACCACGCGAAAGGATTCGCGCGGGAGCGGGG
>CAYPGZ010000023.1:0-4616 GCA_964410335.1 uncultured Flavobacteriaceae bacterium
GATGGGATTGTCAATGAAAACCTGGCTGAAAATTTTGTGAGTGAGGTGCAATATGCCGAAGCAAAATTTTTCTATGGATTTCAGATTATGATGGAAAATATCCATTCGGAAACGTATTCCTTATTGATTGATACTTATGTGAAAGACGACAAAGAAAAGAACATGCTTTTTAAAGCGATTGAAAACTTTCCCTCCATCAAAAAGAAAGCCGATT
This sequence comes from uncultured Flavobacteriaceae bacterium, assembly GCA_964410335.1. Lineage (GTDB taxonomy): Bacteria > Bacteroidota > Bacteroidia > Flavobacteriales > Flavobacteriaceae > DASSWG01. Next base: position 215 of record CAYPGZ010000023.1, read on the forward strand.
GGGCTTTAAAGTGGATCGAATCCGATTCGTTTGCCGAACGGTTGATTGCCTTTGCGGCTGTTGAAGGAATATTTTTTTCCGGATCGTTCTGCTCTATTTTCTGGTTGAAAAAACGTGGACTCATGCCGGGGTTGACCTTTTCCAATGAACTGATTTCTCGCGACGAAGGCATGCACTGTGATTTTGCCGTGCATTTGCACAATAAACATTTAAAAAACAAGGTGCCCAAAGAACGCATCCGCGAAATTTTGGTGGATGCATTGGATATAGAACGAGAATTTATAACCGAATCGCTTCCCGTGAGCTTGATTGGAATGAATGCCAAACTGATGACTCAATATCTGGAATTTGTTACTGATCGCTTGTTGGTAGAGCTGGAATGCGAGAAAGAATATAACTCCACAAATCCTTTTGATTTTATGGATATGATTTCCCTTCAAGGGAAAACAAATTTTTTCGAGAAGAAAGTCTCCGAGTATCAAAAAGCCGGAGTAGTCAATAAGGAAGACACAAAAATCAGTTTTGACGAGGAATTTTAAGAATTTTCTCGGTTCCCCCATTTTCTATTTCGCGGAAGAAATTTCTATGTAGAAAAAACATATAAAATATTTTATCCGGTATTATGCAATAAACAAAAACCCCAGCCTTATGTATGTAATCAAAAGAAACGGACAGAAAGAACCCGTGATGTTCGACAAAATCACTTCCCGGGTTAGGAAATTGTGTTATAGCCTCAACCCGATGGTTGATCCCACCAAAGTGGCCATGCGGGTTATCGAAGGCTTATACGATGGCGTAACGACCAGTGAGCTCGATAATCTTGCCGCCGAAGTGGCCGCAACCATGACTGTTTCTCATCCTGATTATGCCCAGTTGGCTGCTCGGATTTCGGTGTCTAATCTGCATAAAAACACCAAGAAAAGTTTTAGTGAGGTGATGAGCGATCTTTATGAATATGTCAATCCGCGAACCGGAAAAAAGGCACCTCTTTTGGCGGATGATGTGTATAAAGTGATCATGGAAAACAAAGAAATTTTGGATTCCAGAATAATTTACAATCGCGATTTTGGGTATGATTATTTTGGTTTTAAAACCCTGGAACGTTCCTATTTGTTGAAGCTGAATGGCAAGATTGCCGAGCGCCCACAGCATATGCTTATGCGAGTTTCGATAGGTATCCACCCGGACGATTTGGAGGCTGCTCTGGAAACCTATGAACTGATGTCTAAGAAATATTTTACACACGCCACTCCGACTTTGTTCAATGCCGGCACTCCCAAACCTCAAATGTCCTCCTGTTTTTTATTGACATTGAAAGAGGACAGTATAGACGGGATCTACGATACTTTAAAACAAACCGCAAAAATCTCACAATCGGCGGGAGGAATCGGACTTTCTATCCATAATATTCGAGCCACGGGTTCCTATATTGCAGGAACCAACGGCACATCCAACGGTATTGTGCCGATGTTGAAAGTTTTTAATGATACGGCCCGTTATGTGGATCAAGGGGGCGGAAAACGAAAAGGTTCTTTTGCCATTTATCTGGAACCATGGCATGCAGATATTTTTAGTTTTCTGGAGTTGAAAAAAAATCACGGAGCAGAAGAACACCGCGCCCGCGATCTTTTTTATGCCATGTGGATTCCGGATTTGTTTATGAAACGCGTGGAGGAAGACGGCAAATGGACCTTGATGTGTCCCAATGAATGCCCGGGTTTATATGATTCCTATGGTGAGGAATTCGAAAAACGCTATTTGGAATATGAGCAAAAAGACAAAGGGCGAAAAACGGTAAAAGCACGAGATTTATGGGAAAAAATCCTGGAATCACAGATTGAAACGGGAACGCCATACATGCTTTATAAAGATGCGGCCAACAGAAAATCCAACCAAAAAAATCTCGGAACAATTCGTTCCTCAAATCTTTGCACAGAGATTTTGGAATACACGAGTCCCGATGAAATCGCGGTATGCAATTTAGCTTCCATCGCTTTGCCTATGTTTATCAAAGAGGAAGAGGACGGAAAGAAATTCGATCACAAAGAGTTATTTAAAATTACTAAGCGGGTCATTAAAAACCTGAATAAAGTCATCGATCGGAATTATTATCCGGTGAAAGAAGCCGAAAATTCCAATTTGCGTCATCGTCCTGTTGGATTGGGAGTACAGGGATTGGCAGACACTTTTATCAATTTGCGTATGCCTTTCACCAGCGATGAGGCAAAAAAATTAAATCAAGAAATATTTGAAACGCTATATTTTGCCGCACTTACAGCTTCTATGGAATTGGCAAAAAAAGAAGGGCCTTATTCTTCTTATGAAGGTTCTCCCATTAGTGAAGGGAAATTCCAGCATAACCTTTGGGGAATTGAGGATGAAGATTTAAGCGGGCGATGGGATTGGAAAAAATTACGAGAAAAGATTAAGAAACACGGCGTTCGGAATTCCTTGTTGATGGCTCCGATGCCCACCGCATCCACCTCCCAGATTTTAGGAAACAACGAAGCTATCGAACCTTACACTTCAAATATTTATACGCGTCGCGTGCTTTCCGGAGAATTTATCGTTGTGAACAAACATCTTTTGAAAGACCTTGTTGCGCTCGGCTTGTGGAACGACGAGTTGAAAGATGATATCATGCGTGCAAATGGTTCTATTCAAAATATCGATATAATCCCGCAGGATATTAAGGATTTGTATAAAGTGGTTTGGGAAATGTCGATGAAAGATATTATCGATATGTCGCGTCAACGTGGGTATTTTATAGATCAATCTCAATCCTTGAATCTATTTATGGAAGGAGCCACTATGGCAAAACTTACTTCTATGCATTTCTATGCCTGGAAAAGCGGATTAAAAACCGGAATGTATTATTTAAGAACAAAATCAGCGGTTGACGCAATTAAGTTTACCTTGAGAAACGATAAAAAAACTGCCTCGAAACCCGAAAAAACGGTGGAAAGCCCTAGTGAAACGAAAGTTCAGGAAAGAGCAGCCGCGACATTGCGAGAGCAAAAAGCCTCAAAAAAAGTCGTTCAAGAAGTTTCCGTAGATAATACGTCGCTTAGTCCGGAAGAGCTTCGTGAAATCATCAAACGCTCCAAAGAAGGGGAAGGCGATGACTGTTTAATGTGTGGATCGTAGGAGAGAAAAATCGGGAATGGTGAGAAAAAAAATGGTATTATTGAGACGAATTTTGAAAAGGAAAAGTTTAGTCTGAATAATAAGTAACAATAAATTAAATGCACTGGGAAAGTCTTCTCTCCTTAAAACGGCACCGCGATAATCACAAACGTCTTCGGAAGGAACAGGACGAAACAAGGTTGAACTTTGAGGTGGATTATGACCGGATTGTGTTTTCCGAAGCTTTTCGAAGCTTGCAGGATAAAACTCAGGTCATTCCCCTATCCAAAACCGCTTTTGTGCATACGCGCCTTACTCACAGCATGGAAGTTTCGGTTGTGGGACGGTCGTTGGGTCGTATGGTAGGAAAAAAAATTTTGGAAAAATATCCTCAACTCGAACATACCCACTCTCATAATTTCAATGACTTTGGTGCGATTGTGGCTACAGCCGCTCTCGCTCACGATATCGGAAATCCTCCTTTTGGTCATTCCGGGGAAAAGGCAATCGGGGATTATTTTAAATCCGGAAAAGGTCAGCGTTTTCAAAAATTGCTTAGCGAAAAAGAATATCAAGACCTCACCCATTTTGAAGGAAATGCTAATGGATTCAAGTTGCTTACCGAAACTAAAGATGGAGTGATTGACGGATTGCGGCTTTCCTATGCGGTGTTGGGTGCTTTTGTAAAATATCCGAAAGAATCGCTGCCTCACAAGCCGTCAGCGGAGGTTGCCGATAAAAAATACGGATTTTTTCAATCCCAAAAAGAAGTTTTTCATCAAGTGGCTACTGATTTGGGTTTAGTAAAAAAAGAAAACGGAAGATTTTCGCGGCATCCGTTGGCTTTTTTGGTGGAAGCCGCCGATGATATTTGCTATACCATCATCGATTTTGAAGATGGAATAAATTTAGGATTGATTCAAGAAGAATTTGCTTTGGAATATCTCATCAATTTGGTGAGGGATAAAATCAAAAATGAGAAATATTCCAAACTCACCACCACAAAAGCCCGGTTGGGATATTTGCGTTCCCTCGCCATTCAAAGTCTCATATCTGATGCGGCCCGTGTTTTTCTGGAAAATGAAGAAGCTATACTCAAGGGAACATTTTCGGTTTCGTTATTGGAGAAATCGAAATATAATGCGCAGATTAACGACATTTTAAAAATCAGTAAAGAGAAAGTTTATCAAAGCAAAGAAGTGTTGGAAAAGGAAATAGCGGGGTATAAAATCATTTCTACTCTTCTGGACACTTTCACCCGGGCTGTTGAGAATAA
>CAYPGZ010000023.1:4716-27461 GCA_964410335.1 uncultured Flavobacteriaceae bacterium
CGTATATAAATGAATTTCATGTTTTTGTATTTCATCTCAAGGAATATTGTTATTTTAGCGCGCGTCAAAAAAAGTTCAATTTAAAATCTTCATAATGAAAAATGTTTATTTTGTGTTTTCATTGATCTGGACAGTTTTTATTTCATCGACTGTGTATGGACAAGAAGACTACTCAAGGCTTATCCAAAATTATCTGGAAAGGAATTTATCTGCCTATAATCTATCTGAAGCTGATATTTCCGATTTAATTATTACCGATCAATATTACACAAAGAGCATGGATTTGGAACACGTTCATGTTCAACAGCGGGTGAATGGTATTCCTGTGTTTAATGGAGTGGGAAATTTTGCCATCAAAAAAGGAAAGGTAGTTTATTTCACACATCATTTTGAACCACAAATAAATCAACGCTCCAATTCAGCTGCTGCTTCCGTTAAACCTATGGAAGCGGTATTAAAAGCGCTAAAACAGTTAGATTTTGAGAATTTACAAGGGTTAAAAATGACTTCTTCAGAAAATGGAGAATATGTATTTTTTGGAGAAAAAGTTTCTCCAACACCCATTCCTGTTAAATTGGTATATCAACCTATTGAGGAAGGAAGCATTCGTTTGGCCTGGGATATTTCAGTACAAACCATGAATTTACAAAATTGGTGGAGTGTTCGTGTGGATGCAAAAACAGGAATGATAATAAGCAAACACGATTGGGCATTTTCTTGTAATTTCGAAACTGATCATGCCTTAAATAATTTAGAAGCAAAACCTGTTGTTGCCGATACCGGTTTTGGAAAAGCCCAAACGGCAATTGTGGGCGATGGATCTCAATACAGGGTCTTCGACCTTCCTGTACAATCTCCAATTTATGGGATTCGAACGTTGGTCACAGAACCGGCAGACCCCACAGCTTCTCCCTACGGATGGCATGATGGGAATGGTTCCGATGGTGCGGAATACACCACTACCCGAGGAAATAATGTTTTTGCTTATGAGGATCGGGCAGGTACTTTCAGCCCCACTTATTCCCCGGACGGCGGAGCATCTTTGAATTTTGACTTTCCTCTTGATTTGGCTCAACAACCAGTGGGATATATAGACCCGGCGGTTACCAATCTGTTTTACATGAATAATAAAATGCACGATATATGGTATCACTATGGATTTGATGAGCAGAGCGGGAATTTTCAATTGATGAACTATAGTGGAGCAGGGCAAGGAATGGACTACGTGAATGCTTTAGGACAATTTGCAGCAAACTCCGGTCCCAACAACAATGCGATTTTTTCTTCTCCTCCGGATGGACAAAATCCAACTATGCTTATGTTTACTTGGGATCTAAATACACAAGGAACTCCCCAGATTCCACAAGTGATGGAAGTAAATAATCCTGCTATACTTCAGGGAAGTTACCCCGGCACGGTGAGCAATTTTGGAGGAACACTCCCGGCTGCAGGAATTAGCGGTGATCTGGTATTGATAGAGGATGATAACTCCGGCACCTCCACTGACATCCATGACGGATGTGATGTAATACTTAACGGTGCAGCAATTTCCGGTAATATAGCCGTAATCAGAAGAGGAATTTGTCAGTTTGATGATAAAGTCTTGAAAGCACAGAACGAAGGCGCAATTGCGGTAGTGATGGTTAACAACGCTCCCGGTTTTATTACTATGGCCGGAGATGATCCAAACGTCACAATTCCTTCTGTGTTGATTGGAATGGATTATGGAGAAGACCTTATTAGTGCCTTAATAGGAGGGACTACCATTTCTGTGACCCTCAAAGAAAGTGGTCCATTCTTAAAGGATGGAGATCTTGATAATAGTGTGATCGCTCATGAATACGGGCATGGTATTTCCGGCCGATTAACCGGCGGTCCTTCCAACGCAGGTTGTTTACAAAATGAGGAACAAATGGGTGAGGGATGGAGTGATTTCTTTGGGTTGACCGTAACGATGAGACCCGGAGATCAAGCCACAGATGCGCGTGGTTTTGCTCCATATGTGAGAGGACAAGGTACAGATGGTGCAGGAATCAGGCAATTTCCTTATACCACCGATATGACCCTAAATCCTTTTACGTACGGGGATGTTCAAAATCAGTTCTTCAATACTCAAAACGGAGTAGAAGTTCATTCGCATGGTGTGGGGTCTATTTGGGCCACTATGCTTTGGGATCTAACATGGGCTCTTATTGATAAATATGGTTTTGACCCGGATGTTTATAACGGAACCGGAGGAAACAATATCGCCATGCAATTGGTAATTGACGGATTAAAACTACAGCCTTGTAACCCCGGCTTTGTAGATGGAAGGGATGCTATTTTGCAAGCGGATAAATTATATAATAGCAGTGCTAACCAATGTTTGATTTGGGAAGTATTTGCCAATAGAGGATTAGGATATAGCGCCGATCAGGGAAGTTCAAACAGTATATTCGATCAATTCGAAGCATTTGATATGCCCCCTAAATCGATTTTGAATTGTGAGGCTGCCACGACGGATTTTAATCAACAAAATTCCTTCCAAGTGTATCCAAACCCGGCAAATGAAAAAGTGAATATCGCTTCACAAACCATAACGGGAGAAATTCAAGTGTTACTTTACAACATCAATGGAAGAAAAATAATGGATAAAATAGTGGATTTGTCCAATAATGCACAAATTGACGTATCTGCTTTGAATACGGGAATCTATGTGATGCATATAATTTCAGATGGAAAAACCCAAACTGAGAAATTAATTATCCAGTAAAAATCAATTTCACAGCAATAAAGAAGGGGAGAAGTTACTCCCCTTTTTTTATTGCTTTTCAAAATGTAATTTTGCGGAATGCTTCAGCCTTTTGACGATACTTATTTTATGAAAAAAGCCCTGGAAGAAGCCGAAGAAGCTTTTGAAAGGGGCGAAATCCCGGTGGGCGCAATTGTGGTAATCAACAATCAGATTATCGCTCGCGGACACAACCTCACGGAACTCTTGAATGATGTGACAGCCCATGCCGAAATGCAGGCGATTACAGCTGCGGCCAACTTCCTCGGCGGGAAATATTTAGTGGATTGTACTTTTTATGTAACGCTCGAACCCTGTCAAATGTGTGCAGGAGCTTTATATTGGAGTCAAATTTCAAAACTTGTGTATGCTGCTGCGGATCCCAAACGCGGTTTTCGGGTTATGGGAGGAAAACTCCATCCCAAAACCAAAATAGTTTCCGGAGTCATGGAAAAAGAAGCCGCCGAATTAATAAAACGCTTTTTTATCCAAAAAAGGAACCTGAATTGATAAATTCGGCATTTGTCCTAAAAGCGAATTCTGCGTATTTTTGCACTTTTTTAAAACCGGCCTCGTAGTTCAACGGATAGAATAGAAGTTTCCTAAACTTTAGATCCAGGTTCGATTCCTGGCGAGGCTACGACTTCAACTCAAGATATTAAAATTTCCGGAGCTGATTTTTCTTTTAGATAAATTTGTGGAAGCCCATGCAACAAATCGATAGTCCGCAAAATCCTGCCATCAAACGCCTGATTCAACTGCAGTTAAAATCGCGAACTCGAAAAAAAGAGGGACTTTTTAGCATTGAGGGTTTCCGCGAAACAACCTTGGCCTTAAAAGGAGGCTATGATTTGGTGGAAATATTTTTTTGTCCTGCTCTTTTTTCTGAGGAAAATCTGTCAGTTTTTGAGGGTATAAAAAAAATTCCGGTTTCGGAAAATGTATATTCAAAAATTGCTTATCGCGACAGTACTCAAGGCATAATTGCCCTTGCAAAAACCAAGGAACTCAGTTTGGATAAATTGGATTTTAAATCCTCAAAACCACTGATCTTAGTTGTGGAAACTCCGGAAAAACCCGGGAATCTCGGTGCGCTGCTTCGAACAGCCGATGCCGCAAAAATAGATGCGGTGCTGGTTGCCGATGCAAAAATGGATTTATATAATCCCAATATCGTCCGTTCGAGTGTGGGAGGATTGTTTACCAATCAGATAGCGGTTGCCCATAGCCGGGAAATCATCGATTTTTTGAAAGAAAGAAATATTTCAATTTATTCCGCGATTTTGCAGGAATCCAAAGCATACACTGAAATTGATTTTAGGTCTTCCACTGCAATTGTTGTGGGATCGGAATCTAAAGGCTTATCAGAAATATGGAGAAAAGAATCCACTCAAAACATTCATATTCCCATGAGCGGTATGCTGGATTCCATGAATGTTTCTGTGGCTACCGGAATTCTTGTTTTTGAAGCAAAACGACAAAGGGGTTTTTAGTGGGAAACCCCGAAACATCTACAAAAAAACAATCTATTATTCCTTTACCAAAGAAATCATCATATCGATTTCTTGTATCATCTGTGTATTATTTCCGCTGTATCCTATTTTTTTGAAACGGATGTTCCCGTCGGGACCAAGGATAATTTTTGTGGGAATTCCATTAATTCCAAATTCTTCCACCCATTGAAAATTATTTGAACCGGGATGCGTGGGAGAGTCCAAAAGCACATGAAAAGTATAATTATTTTTTTCAATAAAACTATTGAGTTTTTCTTCACGCTCTTCCGCTGAATTGGATGATTCCCAAGTGTTGACAAACAAAAAGGCCACTTCAGGATCATCTTTATATTTTTCAACGGCTTTTTGCATGCCCGGAAAAGAGGCCAGGCAAGGTCCGCACCAAGTCGCCCAAAAATCTAAAATCACTATTTTTCCTTTAAGAGAAGAAAGGGTGATTTCGTTCCCATCGAGATCTTTCATACTAAAGCGGGGAGATGGTTTTTTTATCAAATCTTTTTTGAGAGCTTCATAAGCCTTTTCATAAGCGATTTCTTCAAGTTTTTTAAGATTACGCTCAAGTCCGTCTCGAGAGCCGTTAACTTCCATAAAGGCTTGTTCATAAAACTCCTTGGTTTGTGCAGTGGCTGTGTTATTTTGGATAAAATTTTCAGCTGTTTTCAGCACTTCATTAAATCTTCCTGCCTCCATCAGGTATTGCACATATCGTTCGTTAAGTTCGGCATTTTTTCCCTTGCCTATGGCTAACTTTTGATAAGGTAAGGCCTCCTCAACTTTTCCTTGTTTAAAAAGAATGAAAGCATAGGTGTCTGCATACATCGCATAGGTGCGCTGAAGTTGTTCGGAATATTCTTTTTGGCTGATTCTGTTGGGTTTATGCTCTAAATTGTCCATCTCCTTTCGAACCAATTCCAAGGATTTTTTTGAAATATTTTCTGCAAATTCTAATTTCTCCCCTTCTAATGCTAATTCCCATGCCACATTATTGTGCAAACTGGCCGCGTCCTGAAGATTGGACATTTGATCGGTTATTTTCATATAACTGTCAAAATCTTCATCCTTCACATAAGTGGAAGCCAAGGAATTTACTATAAAATTTTCCCATCGCATTTCTCCTTTTCCAAAACGTTCATAATATTCCTGAAGCATTGATTTTTTTTGTTCAATATCTTTTTCTGTACTGAAATCAGAAGCGAATTTGGACTCGGAAATCAAGCTACGGGGATATTTTTGAGAGGCAATAACCTCAATGGAATCCTTCAATTCCTTTTCTCCCGATAATTTATACAAATCGGACAGCAAGGCATATTCTTTTTCGGAAAGCTTTTCCTTTTCGGTGAGTTGGGCAATCCGTTCTTCGAGGTATCTTTTTCCTCGATTTTCATTTTTATTTACTAACAGATTAGCGTAAAACCGATCATATTCTACCCTAATTTCCGGGTCTGCTTTGATATCTTTTTCATATAAAGAAAAAATAGAATCTTTTTTCATTTGCAAACCAAATTCAGGACTCACTGTGGTATAATAAAATCCTTGACTTGCAAAGGATCCGGGAATAGGATTTCCTTCATTTGTGAAAAGCGGCAGGACATAGGCATTTTCTCCATCATAGCTAAAATCTTGTTCTTCAGTAAAATGAAAAGCCACCATTTTTGCTGAATCAGGAATTTCGACACTTGCTTTCCACACTCCCGCAGAATCAATTAATTCTAAATCGTTTGAATATAGATTTCTTCCGACGACATAATGCCAAATACCGGTGACTCCATTTTTAGAATTCGGATTTTTTGAGGTGAAACTGAGGTGAAGCGTTTCACCCGGTTCGGGAGTAGCATCGGAAATATAAAACCCTCCAAAATCCTTCCCGGGGTCAGCGGTTTTATTATCTTCTTCACAAGAAAAAAGAGCCGCAAAAATGCATAATAAAAGGAGTAAATATTTTGCTTTCATGTTTTTATTGTTTTAACCTGTCTAAGATACAAGTGAATATTATGGTAAAGATAATTTTTTTGTTTTATTCCTTAAACACATTTAAACTTTTCTGATTGAAAGTTTATCTTTGAAACCAATAAATTTGTGCCGATGACACCCCAGTTGTTGTTTTATATCATCATAGGAATTCTCGTTCTCGATTTTGTCATTCAAAAAATAATAGGAGCTTTAAATGCCCGGCATTTCGACGATCCGATTCCCGCGGAAGTGAAAGATGTTTATGACAAGGAAGAATACTTAAAATCTCAAGCCTATAAAAAGATCAATTACCAATTTGGGGAGTTGACTTCTACTTTTTCTTTTGCAGCTTTACTGATTTTTTTCTTTTTAGAAGGCTTTGCTTTTGTAGATAATATGGTGCGTGAAATCAGTGATAATCCCATTGTGATTGCGCTGTTGTTTTTTGGGATAATCGGAATAGTTGCCGATTTACTCTCCACCCCATTTTCCTATTACGATACTTTTGTGATTGAAGAAAAATTTGGTTTCAACAAAACCACGAAAAAAACATTTTTCCTGGATAAATTAAAATCCTGGTTACTGGGCGGAGTCCTGGGAGGAGGAATTTTGGCTGTGGTGATATGGTTTTATGATTTTGCAGGAGATGACTTTTGGTGGTATGCATGGATTTTGATTAGCATATTCAGCATTTTTATGAATCTATTTTATGCAAAACTCATCGTACCCATTTTTAATAAACAAACTCCATTGGAGAAAGGTTCTTTGAGGGATAAAATCGAAATATATGCAAAAAAAGCAGGCTTCAAACTCGAAAATATTTTTGTAATCGATGGTTCAAAGCGCAGCACGAAAGCCAATGCCTATTTTTCAGGTTTTGGAAAGGAAAAACGCATTACTCTGTACGATACTTTGATTTCTGATTTGGAAGAAGACGAAATCGTGGCTGTGTTGGCTCATGAAGTGGGACATTATAAAAAGAATCATATCCTCTTCACCCTGATTTTTTCAGTGTTAAGCATGGGAATTACACTATGGCTGCTTTCTCTTTTTGTGGGAAGTTCCTTATTTTCAGAAGCCTTGGGCGTTTCTCAACCGGGATTTCATATAGGATTGGTTGTATTTGGAATTCTATATACGCCTATTTCAGAATTGACAGGTTTGTTGATGAATTTCATATCTCGAAGATTTGAATATCAAGCAGATGATTTTGCCAAACAGACTTATGAAGGAGGAGCTTTAATCAGCAGTCTTAAGAAATTATCAAAAAATAGCTTGAGCAATTTAACTCCTCACCCAAGCTATGTTTTTATGCATTATTCGCATCCGACATTGGTGGAAAGAATAAGGAATTTACAAGGATAAATCAACTGTCGGGATCCAGATAATCCGGAGTTCCATCCCCATCGGAATCCGGGAAAGTGATTTCATCTTCAGAGATATATCCATCGTCATTTTTATCATCGATAATGACTTCCTCACGGGTAGGGATGCCATCGCCGTCATCATCGGTATCCAGGAAATTTGGAGCACCATCCTTGTCTGTGTCATCTGTGATTAAAAATCTGTCCCCATTCAAGTCTTCATAAACAGAAGGGACGCCATCACCATCGTGATCGCCTTGGATAGTTTTATAGAGCTGAAAGGTGAAAATCAGAGAGGAATATTGAGGAATACTGCCAATATCATTTCTTGCAAAATAAGCCAGTCCCGAAGGGATAAACACCGCGCCAATTCCAAAATCATCCGAAAATTCAATAGTATTGTCCGGATTTACGGTATAATCACTTGCTCCCCGGAATTCGAATAGCGCTTCCATCAGCCCTGTAATTACCCCACGACTTCCATCCTCTCCGGGCAAATTGAAACGAAAAGGATTAACGCTTTCATCAAATTTGGTTAAGTCCAAAAGCTGCCCCCGATAAGTAGTAACTACATAATCTGCAAAAGTGGGTTTGGGCTGTGAGGGAGCTCCTTCACGGATTTTTAAATAATATAAAGTATATTCAACATCGTCATCAATGATGGTTTTTTGTTCTAAAAATTCTGAATTTATCAATGCCTCGCTGCTGCCACTGCTCACCTGAGAAAATACAATTAGTTGATAGTCAGGGTTTAATGGATTTGGAGCCATTTCAAATTTATGTGTTTTCAAAAACTCGAGGATTTTTGCATGATCCTCAATTGCCACTTCAGCTTTGTCGCGAGGTGGGATGACCGGTGCAGTATCATCGTCATTTTTGCAGGACAAAAAAATTGTGCAAGAAAAAAAGAGAAACAAAAGTTTTTTGCTGGCGTTCATCATCAAGAATATTTAGAGGCGCAAGGTACAAAATTTGTTGGCAGTATTTTGAGAAAACCATAATTCAACCTCAACGAAAAACTTCCTTGTTGCTTGTTTTTGTATCTGGTGGATTTCACTTATTTTTGAAAGAAAAATGTCCGTTGTCTCTCCTACATTAATATTGAATGAAAAGCAAATAGCGCATAAAATCAAGCGTATTGCTTATCAAATATACGAAACCAACGTTCGGGAAAAACAAATTATTCTGGCAGGAATTTCTGAAGGGGGTTTTATTTTGGCAAAAAAGATAAAAGCCGAAATCAAAAAGATTTCTGAACTTGACTGCTTGTTGTGCGAAGTGCGATTAAATAAAAAAAATCCTCTCGCCGAGGCGGTTGAAACTTCCCTCTCCGAAGATGAATATCGTGAGAAATCAGTTGTTTTGATAGATGATGTGTTAAACTCGGGCACCACTTTAATTTATGGGGTCAAACATTTCTTGAATGTTCCCTTGAAGCAATTCAACACAGCTGTTTTGGTGAATCGTGACCATAAGAAATTTCCGGTGAAGGCGGACTTTAAAGGAATTTCCCTCTCCACCTCTCTTAGTGAGACCGTTCAAGTTTCTTTTGGAAAACCGGCAAAAGTGGAATTGATCTGAGCATTAAATCCATCCCTTTTCCAATCCCAATTTCATCAATTGTAAAACGGAATTCGTGTTGGTTTTTCTGAGGATGTTTTTCCGATGGGAATTTACGGTGTGCAGACTTATGCAAAGGATATCTGCAATTTCGGTAGAGCTGTGACCTTCGAAAAGCAAATGCAGGATTTCTCTTTCTTTTTTGGTGAGTATGCTTTTGTGAGGATGCATTTTTTGTATTGGTTGAATATCCACATAAGAGGGTTCTCCTTCTAATCCTATAATTGATAAGATCATTTTGTTGGATTTCTTCAACTCAGAGATATCGGTAAAAATCACAAAAGTACGCAGGACTGCCCCATTTTCATCACTTTGCAAGACCGCCACTTGTTGCAAGAGTCGTTTGATTTGTCCGTCCTTGCACCGTATCCTAAAATCATAACGTGTTTTATATTTAAATACCTTTTCGGGAGGCAGATTTTTCCAAAATTCGGTAATGGTGGCTTCAAAATTTAAATAAGTATCCAAATCATCGGGGTGGATAACTTCCAAAAATTTTTCGAGGGTGAACTCTTCATTTGTGTACCCCAAGAGTTTGAAAATGGAATCGTTGGTTGATTCTATAAGCATTTCGGGAGGATTGAAAATAAAATAACAATAATCGCCCACCTGAAACAAGTTGAGCATTTTTTTATAGATCTCAACTTCAACTTGTATTTCCCCGGGTTTCTTGTATTGGCCGATTTCTTTCCAAATCTCTCCCGCTTTTTTAAGGATGTGTTTCTCTTTCAAAAGGAAGTATGTTTAGGGCTACAATTTACTAAAATAATAAGTTTTCTTTAACAGTTCTGAAGAAAAAAATACCCTTTAAAGGGGATAATAAATTTGGAGTAGGAATAGGGGAAATAAAAATCTGCTGAAAATGGAGGAAAGTCAAACCGACTTATTGTGCCCAAGGCGGGAATCGAACCCGCACGCCCTAATGGACACATGGCCCTCAACCATGCCTGTCTACCAGTTCCAGCACCTGGGCCTTCAAAATGTAAGAGTGATCTGGCTGGGGCTCGAACCCAGGACCCTCTCCTTAAAAGGGAGATGCTCTACCAACTGAGCTACCAGATCTGTTACGGAGCGTGCCGCAAATGAGGGTGCAAATATAATATCAATTATTAATTTATCAAGGATAAAATCATATAAATTTGCAAGAAGTCTTTTTGATATGAAAATCATACTTTTAGGGTATATGGGAAGCGGAAAGACCGCTGTAGGAAAGCGTTTGGCGCCTTTTTTGGAGATGGGTTTTGTTGATTTGGATGAAATGCTCGCCCAACGGGAGGAAAGAAGCATTCTGAATCTTTTCAAAAATAAAGGCGAAATTTATTTTAGAAAGCTTGAGAATGAAATCCTTCATGAATTACTGGAAGATCCTACAGACAAGGTGATTGCCTTAGGCGGCGGAACTCCGTGTTATGGCAATAATATGGAACTCATCAAAAACAGTGGAGCAAAAACCATATACCTGAAATCGAGCCTGGAGAGCCTGGTTAATCGGCTTTTTGCCGAAAAAGAATCCAGACCCCTTATTGCTCATCTGGACACCAAAACGGAGTTGGAGGATTTTATCAGAAAGCATCTTTTTGAGCGAACTTATTTTTATCAACAAAGTGATTTTAGCATACTTACTGATGGGAAATCGGTAGAAAAAATCGTGGAAGAGATTTTATTGATTTTGAATTAAAGTTTGTTTTCCCAAAATAAATAACTTTCAACCCCTGGTATTTTAATTGGTGGAATGATTTTGCGTTTTTGCGTAGTTCACCAATAATCCGACTACATAGGTGTAAGATCTCATGCCTTCAGGTTGGTTATTCACCTTCAGGTAATTGCCATAAAAAACCTTGAAAAAAATCTCCATCGGATTTTCATAGGCTTCCCAAAATTGCTCCATCTCCCGATAATTGAGCTTAATTCCGTAATGTATTTTTTCGCCCAATTTTTCTGCCATTTTGCGATTTTTGAAATAAAGGGTATTGAGGCAATATCTCAGCGCAAAAGTGGTTCCCGCATAGCGAAAATAAATATCGGGATGCTGCATGCTCACTAGGCATGCGATAAAGTTCGCTTCATTTTCCTTGGCAAAACCCATTTGATGTCCCACCTCATGACTGGCAGTGCTGGGGATTTTGAATTTGGGCAACTGAGTGTTCACTTGTGCTTCATTCGTGAATGGATTTAAATATCCATTAAAACCCATATAAGATAAAGGGATACTGAACAATGAAGGTTTCAGGCTTTTTTGTTCATAATCCAAAGCAGGAAATTCCCACTGGATTTGTTGGTATCCCGCTATGGTCATCTTCAGAATTTCATCTTTTTCGTAAGGAAATTCAACTTTCACCGAATCATTTTCTGTAATTTGAAAGTGAAGTAAATTAGCCTTCTTAATTAGTTTGTCGGTATAATCTGCCAATTCCGCGGTGGTATATTCGGTTTCAATTCCTAAGCTTTGATGCAAAGGGAGTCGATAATAATTAAATCCCCATAAAAAATGAAACGAGAAATAAAGCACCGATAAAACTGCCAGAGCTTCCAAAATCCATTTTTTGGGAAATCTGAAGCGGTTTTTCAGGCGAAGGTATAGCCATCTCAGAAGCATAAAAATCAAAAAAGCATAGAGCACATCTCCCACTGAAAATGGAATCCATCCCAACAGGAATCGCTCGATTTTTGAGATTATCGGATAAAGTCCGAAACTGTAATATTTTTCCACGAAATTCGGGAAACGGGAAAGTAGATTAATCCCTCCGATTTGGATAGGCAAAAGAACCGCCAACACAAAAACCACGCGTTGTTTCATCGCATAAAATTACAAAATATGATACATTTGCAAGACACTCGCCCAACTTAACTTTTTTTGCGAAGATGGGCCTAAAAAAAACAATATGAACGAAGAAATTAGAAATCTACAACCCGAAAATGTTTGGAACAATTTTGCCGATTTAAACGCTGTGCCGCGTCCTTCCAAAAAAGAGGAGCGCGTAATTGCGTTTATGGAAGAATTTGGTAAAAAATTGGAATTGGAAACCCTTACAGACAAAGCCGGGAACGTGGTCATAAAGAAGCCGGCCAGTCCCGGAATGGAGAATAGAAAAACCGTGGTGTTGCAATCCCATTTGGATATGGTACACCAAAAAAACAACGACACTGATTTTGATTTCTCCACCGAGGGAATTAAAATGTATGTCGATGGAGATTGGGTGCGTGCAAGAGGAACCACCCTTGGTGCCGACAATGGTTTAGGGGTGGCCTCCATCATGGCGATTCTGGAAAGTAAAGATATTCCTCATCCTCCATTGGAAGCGCTTTTCACCATTGATGAAGAAACCGGGATGACCGGAGCAAAAAACCTAGACGATTCAATTTTGGATGGTGAAATTCTCTTAAATCTCGATACCGAGGAAGATGATGAAATTGGAATCGGATGTGCAGGCGGTGTGGACATCACTGCCGAAAGAACCTATGAAGAAGTATCCCTTCCCGAAAACCATGTGGCTTATAAGATTTCCGTAAAAGGATTAAACGGAGGTCACTCCGGAATGGATATCATCAAAGGATTGGGAAATGCCAATAAAATAATGAATCGGATTTTATACAATGCCATCCGGTACGGTGTTCGCATTTCTCGCGTTGAGGGCGGTGGCCTGCGCAACGCAATACCACGGGAGAGCAATGCTGTAGTGACGGTGGATTCGACAAGGAAAGATGAGTTTTTGTCCGATTCCAACACTTTGATCGAAGATATTAAAAAAGAATATGCTTCTCTTGAAGAAAATCTTTTCATAGGAATTGAGCAAACCGATACACCGGAAAAAGTGATGCTTGAAGAAACCCAAAATGCTTTTTTGAAAAGTGTGTATGCTGCACGAAACGGGATTCACCGCATGAGTCCGGAAGTGGAAGGCTTAGTGGAAACTTCAAATAATATTGCCAACATCACTGCCGTTGACGGAAAAATAAAAATTTCTTGCCTTACCCGTTCTTCGGTAGAATCAAATAAAAATGATATGGCCAATAGTTTGATATCTGCTTTTGAACTTGGAGGATTTGAGGTGAATCTGACCGGAGAATATCCCGGATGGAAACCCAATCCGGATTCAGATATTTTGAAGGTTGTGGGGAATATCTACGAAAAACAAAACGGCGAAAAAGCACACATTGCTGCTGTTCATGCCGGTTTGGAATGTGGAATTATCGGAAGCCATTACCCGAAAATGGATATGGTTTCTTTTGGCCCTACCATTCGAGGAGCACACTCTCCGGATGAGCGTGCCAGTATCTCCTCTGTTCAAAAATTCTGGAATCTCTTGTTGGGGATTTTGGAAAATATTCCTTCAAAATAGAATGGATACGCGTTAAGTTAGGCCGTATTTCAGGAAAAACTTTGCGTTTTTGTAATCACAAAGTTTTAGTTTTTATATAAAAAAAGCCACCAAACAGTTGTCAGGTGGCTTTTTTTGTTAGGTGTAAAAATTAATAAAACCTTGCGCGGTTATCTTTTATTTCTGCAGATTCTTTAAGCGCTTCAATTGCTCTTCCTGTTCCGGCTTGATTCACGGCACTCGAACGTTCTTGAGTGAGTTGATTCATATACGTGACATAGGAAGGTATTTCCGGGGCTATAGTTTTAGAAACTAATTGTACGACATACACACCTTTTTCTCCTGAGATAGGCTTGCTGATTTCATCTTTTTCCAAAGAAAATGCAGCACCCACTACTGCAGGTTCATCACCTGCTCCGGCAATTGTGGGGTTGCTCAAACTCAGGGAATTGGCGGTTTGAACAGAAACGGAATGGTTTTTAGCGATATCGGAAAGAGATGCTCCGGATGAAATCTTGCTTTTGATGATTTCGGCTTTTTTCTTTTTTTGCAGTATAGGTTTTACAGAAACGGCCGCTTTATCCACAGGGATCAAACCTTCCGGAACTTTGGCTGTAAGCTGCACCACGACGTATCCTCCATTGGCAATATCAAATCGCTGAATGTCGCCCACTGATGTTTTTTCGTTAAAAGCCCATTGAACAATTTCTCTTTCTTGACCTAATCCCGGAAGATTGGCATCCAGTTCTTTGATGCCTTCCACCGGTCGTGAAGGCAAGCCTTCGGCTTTTACTACCTCGTTAAATCCTTGCTCTTGGGTTTTGATACTAAAATCGGTGGCTTCGGCATAAAGGGTGTTTAGCGTGTTTTCAGAAGCCTCAATTTGTCTTGCCAGAGTAGCAACTTTCACCGCTTTTTGAGCTTCTGTTTTCTCTTCGATAGAAATAATATGGAATCCAAAATCGGTTTCTACCATGCCCATGCTGCCTTCGGCATTTTCAAAAACAAATTCATTGAATTCAGGAACCATCATTCCATAAGTAAACCAACCTAAATCCCCGCCTTGACTTTTGCTGCCCGGATCTTCAGAAAATTCTTGAGCCAGTTCCGAAAATTTGTCTTTATCAGATTTTACCACTTTAAAAAGACTGTCGGCAAGCGATTTGGCTTCTTCTTTTGTTCTCATGCTTTCAGAAGTACCGGAAGCGCTATTATAAGAAATAAGAATGTGCGAGGCTTTTGCAGAATCAGCGACATGTTTGGCTTCTATTATTTTAGAAATTTTCCAGTACCCTCCTTGTTTATACGGCCCGTAAGTGTCTCCTACTTCAAGAGAAATCAAGGTGTCAGCAGTATCTTGGGGTAAATCTTCTTTAAATTGAAAACGATCACGGTATTGGATGTCGGAATATTGATTTACAAAATCCCCGGCATTTTCAGTATTTCTAAAACCGGCAATAGTGTCGTTTTTGCCGGTAACGGCGTTGTATTCTACCCGGCTTTCCATTAAGGCAGTCAATTCTTCTTTCAACTCCTTTTCGTCTTCGGGAGAAGGCAATTCCTCAAACAAGACATATTGGATATCTCTCGTAGCTTTGGTTTCGTATTTTTTGGGATTTTTCTTCATATAATCCAACACCTCCTTGTCCGTAATTTCTATATCTTCGACTGAAGAATAAGGAATCTGTACATACCGGATGTTGATCTGGTCATTTTCCAGATGGTAAGCATTTTTTCCTTCCGTTAAAGTTGCGCCAACTCCTGCTTTCACTAAATCGAGATATATATCTGCCTTGGCTTGCTTGGCCACATTTTCCTCATAATTCACCCACTGTTTATAAGCCAAATCGTTTGTAGCTTTCAAATTGGCGACGTATTGTTCTAAAACTTCGGGATCAAAAACTCCGGCTTGGTTCTGAAAATTGGGGCTGTTGGCGAGTTGTTGTTCAAATAGTTGATTCATTTGCTTATCGCTCACTTGGATGCCGAGTTTTTCAATTTGCTGTTGCAATAAAACCTGATTTATTTTTGCATCCCAAACTTGATTAACCACTTGCATATTGGGCATTCCACGACGCGCCTGCATCATATTTTCGACCTGCATCATAAATTCTGTTCGGTCAATATCTTCCCCATTAACAGTTCCGATGGTGTTCATGGATTTTTGCGAAGTGAAGCCTCCTTTTTGGATAACATCTGCAAAAACAAAAGCAAACAAAGCTAAAGCAATGATTACGATAAGAAATACGGAGCGCTTCCGTATGTTGTTGAGTACTGCCATTTTTTTAATATTTTACCTATAAAAATAGAATGGGCGAAAATAAGGTTTTAAGGGATAATTATGAAATATTATTTGTAAGTTTTTTGAGGGGAAGTTTCAAATCACTAATTGCAGGTTTTTCGGATAAACCATAAAGGAATGAGGCTTTATTAAGAAATAAGTCTTTGCTGTTTTCTGCCTGAAAAGAGGTTATTCATCTTCCACAACCTTGATTTCCACCAATTCGATGCGCGTATTGGAAACCTCAAGGATTTTTATTTTAAAACCATCGATGTTTACCGTTCCGCCTTTTTCGGGAATTTCCTCGGTGTGGTGAACAATCATTCCGCCCAGAGTTTCGTAGTTATCACTTTCGGGAAGGTCGATTTTATAGGTTTCGTTGATATAATCTACTTCCATTCGGCCGGAAAAACGGTAAGTGTCCTTATCGATTTTTTCCTCAAAAAGGGCAACGGGATCGTGCTCGTCCTCAATTTCGCCGAAGAGTTCTTCCACGATATCTTCTACGGTCATCATCCCGCTGGTGCCGCCATATTCGTCGATTACCACGGCGATACTTTTTCGTTTTTTGATAAGAATATTTAATACATTTTTCACCAACATGGTTTCCGGAACAAAAATCACCGGGATTAAAACCGACTCCAGATTTTTGGGTTTTCGGAAAAGTTCAAACGAATGGATATATCCGACAATATCGTCGTTGGTTTCCCTGTAAACCAATATTTTGGATAAGCCTGTTTCCGTGAAAATTTTGATTAAATCTTTAGGTGGGGTTGATATGTCTACAGCCACGATTTCGTTTCGTGGAATCATCACCTCGCGGGATTTTACTTCCGAAAATTCCAATGCATTTTGAAAAATCCGTACTTCGGAATCCACTTCTTCATCTTCTTCCACTTCTTCCATCTGCTCGTTGATATAATTCCCCAATTCGGTTTTGGTAAAGGCGAGTTGCACTTCATCGCCTTCAGTTTTGAATATTTTACTCAACATCAAATCCGACAGCCATATCACAAAAGTGGAAACAGGAGCGAAGATTACATAAAAAATATAGGCGGGAAGTGCGAAAAAGCGTAGCAGGGAATTAGCATAAACCTGAAAGAATACCTTTGGAAAAAATTCGGCAGTTATCAAAATGACAAATGTAGCAATGAGGGTATGGGTGAGAAGTTCCAAATCGGTCAACAAGTATTCGATAAATGCATTTTGTGTGGGCAACAAGCCGGAGAGCAGTTCCAACAAAAGTTCTCCCATGAAAATACCATAAATCACGACTACAATATTGTTTCCCACCAACATTGTGGCGATAAATCGGGAAGGCTTTTCGGTAATTTTAGAAAGTATTTTTCCCAGAAAACCTCCTTTCTTTTTTTCAATTTCGATGTGGATACGGTTGGCAGAAACAAAAGCAATTTCCATTCCCGAAAAGAACGCCGATAAAATCAACGAGGTGAGGATGATCAGGATGGTGGTTTCCATTGGAGCAAACGGGTTTAAGCGGGCTTAGCACTTTTTTTATAAAAGCTAAAAATAAAAATTTTTATTCTATTTAAAGTCTTTTTTGTATCGCTTGTTATTCGAGAATGAATAAGAAAAGGCTTTGGCGCTTTGGGTTTGTAGCAAAAATAAACGTCCTGATGAAATATTAAAAATAGGCTTTTAGCTCTACCTTATCATCTATTTTCGGAATAAACAATTGAGGCTAAGGTTTATCCTGTCCTTCCATTTTTTTTCGATAATGGCGTTTGAAGAAGAACATGAATCCCGCAACAAAAGCCATTGCTAAAAAGAGCCAAGCTTTTGATCGGGAAGAGTTCCAGGATACTATCCCTTCATACAGAAAGAATAGACCAAAACCGGCATAGACGTATTCAAAAAACTTAAAAAATTTCATTTTGCTCATGGTATGGTGTCTTTTTTTCCTTCCTCGATATATTGCACACCGATATTGGAACGGGAGATAAAATTATCAAATTTTTGATTGGCATCAAAACCTTCTCCTTTATTTAATGCACCATTTGCCAATTTTATAGTGTAGGAAATGTCCGTAAAAACCCATTCGCGGTTTTGATCCCAATAAAGTTGGTTTGCTTTCAACACTACACTATCCGGGGTAATTACTTCAACATTGCCTTGCAAATCCACCAAGCCTGTCTCGGAATAGATAATCCCATAATCGGCAGTGACGGTATTTTTTTCTTGGGTTTCATTAAAAAACTCCACTTCCAACCCTTCCGGGAATTCACGATAAGGAAAATCTTGATTGGAAAAATCCTTCATCAAGGGACTTTTCAGGTGAGCTAACACTTTTCCGCTGTCGGTATAAAAAAGGTTAATTCCTTTTCCCGTAGCTTGAGGAGCGTCGGATCTCATTTCAAATTTTCGGACTTCGGTAAGTTTTCCCTGACAAGAAAAAAGCATTGCCACACAAAATATTGTGGCAATGCTCGGGATTATTTTTAGTGTTTTTTTCATTTTACTTCCGGAACGCGAACGCTCTCGCCAATCCAACAGCTGAAGCTGATGGTTTCTCCACCTCTGCCAGAAGTAAAAATATCTTGACGTTGTGGGGCACGAGCTCTATAACTGGCAGCTGCATTTTGTGCATCTTTTTTTAGAGAAGCATTTACACTTCCTGCACGTTCTGCATAATCTGCCGCTAACCAATACACCGCTCGTTTTTCAAATGAATCGTTTCCACAATCATTTGCGCTGGCTGCATACATGGCGGCAATTTGCAAGTAAGCAGCACCCATAGAAGCTTTGTTGTTCAAGGCTTTGCGATAAAAACTTCTCGCTGTGGAATATTGTCCTTTATTTTTATAGCTGTTTCCAAGTACATAATACACCCGCGCTTTGTCAGAAGGATTGGTTTCCAGCTCCGCAGACTGATTGTAGTATTGCAACGCTTTGTTGCTTTCTCCTCTTTCTTCAGCAAGTTTACCAAGATAAAGAGCCGATTTTGCAGAAGGTTCCAGATTGTGTTGAGCTTCCACCAGCTTTACAAACAATGGTGAATCTGTACATTCTTTTCCATAAAGACGTGCTGCAGCATTTTTCAACCACTCGATATCGCCTTTTTTGTTTTCGAAATCTTTCTGATATAAAGGAATCAGATTATCACAATCAGCCCGTTGACCTAACTTGGCGTTGATGCTTCCTTTGATTTTATTGTAGTTGCTCAAATAAATTTGAGAATTACTCAAAATTCTTTTTTCATCCGCGGAAAGATCATTGCTGCCTTCTTGCTTTTTAGTAAGCGTTGCGGCTTTTTCGGCTTGAATATTTTCTAATTTCTCGATTTGTTCGATTACTTCGTCGTATTTATCAAAAACTTCTTGCAGGTCTTTACTGCCGGCATCGTGCAAATCAACCAAAAGAGAAAAGTAAGTATAAAGACTTTTTGGGCTTAAGAAACTTTCTTTATCGGTTTCCCATGCTTTATCAAAAATGGCGTACTGCTCATCTTTAGTACCGATATTATAATCGTACATTACCTGAGCAATTTTTGCCAGGGTTTCTCCTTTTTTAGTATCGGCAGGCCAATCTTCCAAGCGTTTTTCGTATGTAGAAATCAAAAGTTCGGCATTTTCTTTTTGCTTGGCAGGATCCCCTTCTTCAAGAAAATGTCTCAACATGCGTTCACCGTATTGAAATACCGCAATATGAGGTTTGGGGCAGTTTTCAATAATGGAAAGATACTGAGGGAGTGCTGCCTGATAGTTTTTCACTTTTGCATTCGAAAAAAACAATTGCTGTGTGGTGGCACAATCTTGAGCGAAAACACCAAAGCTTAACAAAAAACTTGCAACAATCAATATATGTTTCTTAGTATTCATAATGATAATGATATATTGGTTATGTTCTTAGTTGAATTTTGATTTTTGAAACCACAAATCGTTAAAAGAGATTCCTATGAAAAGGTTGATAAAATTTTCTTCAACTAAATCGTACTGAGTGGTTCCGCGTTGTCCATATTCCACCCCGATGTTCAGGTTGGAAATATTTCTTCCAATCGGTAAACCAAGTCCAAAAGATATGCCAAACTCGTTAATGTCCTCTCCATGCAGGCTCAGACCGGTTTCTTCATATCGCGCTCCAAGGCGATAAGTCATGCGTTTTATGTAATTGGTGATGTCATTATAATCGGGAATGTAAAAGCCTCCGACTGCAAAACGGGAAGCATTGGAGAAAGAAGCACCGTTGATTCCAAACGAGCGGTTGGAATAGTCACTCGTGCCGATTTGACTGTATTCTGCCCCGGCAAACCATTTATGTTCTCTCCCGATTCCGGCGCCTATAATCAACTCTGAAGGGATGGTTAATTTGGATTCCGGAACATCCACACTCACTTCGTCCGAAACGACTTCAGGACCGTTGCTTTGCAGAAGGACGGTGGCTACGTGCCGGTAATTTTCTGAATCGATTTGTGAGGAAGGACTGAAACTCACCGCACCGTGAAATTGGAGGTTTTCTTTCAATTTTGTTTTGTATTGTGCTCCAAAATTATAGGAAAAACCTTTTAAATCCGAACGGTTGATTTCTCGTGTACCAAATTGAATCTGATCTTGGTAGAAAAGACTTTTATTTTGAATATTTCCAAAATTATAATCTGCTTCCGCACCCAGGCTAAGATTTTCGTTTATTTGATATCCCACCGAAAGGAAAACCCGGTTCAAACCGCCACTTCCCGAAAATTGTGAAAGGATGTCATCTTCCAATTTCTGAAGTTCATAACCCACAGAAGAGTAGGGGATTAGTCCAAATCCGACTCCGAATTTTTTTATGGGAAATGCCAAGGCCATATATTCCACTAATGAGGAATTTGAAACTTGGCTTTCACCCGAATTGGATTTTAATTTAATGGATTCATGACTTCCCCCGATGGCAAAAGTGGTTAAATTCAGGTTTCCATAAGCTGCCGGGTTTTGGAAATTGATGTGTATGCTATCCGAAAAAACCGACAACCCACCCATAGAACGGTTTGAGGCTGTGCCTTTAAACTGAAAAGTCCCAATACCATAAAAGGAATAGGGCGAAGGCGAGCCTTCTTGTGCGGTAGCGGCCAACATGGGGAATATCAATGCGGCGATAAGGAAAAAACGTTTGGTCATTTAAATTTGTTGAATTCCAAAATGCTGTTTAGGCCCTCCAAAAGGAAATACGAGGGCGCAAAGATGGTGTTTTTTATGGATTTGAACAAGATTTGAGCGTCTCCTCCGGTTAAAATTACCGTTAAATCCCGGAATTTTTTGTCATAAGCTTCAATAAAACCCCATATTTCCTGCAAAACTCCTCTCTGAACCCCCACTTGAATACTTTCAAACGTGCTTTTTCCCAAAAAATTGGATAAAAAGGCTGCTGAATTTTCCGGAGAAAGTAAAGGAAGCCTGTCCGTAAAAGTATTCAAGGCCATAAAGCGCATGTTCAATCCCGGAGAAATCGCACCTCCGTGATATTTTCCGGTTTTATCCAAAAAATCATAAGTGATGCAAGTTCCGGCATCTATCACCAACACATTTTTGTGAGGATATTTTTCAAAAGCTGCTGCCATCAGAGCAATTCGATCTAATCCTAAAGTTTCCGGAGTTTGATAAGTATTTTTGAAAGGAAGCTTGGTGTGTGCAGAAAATTCCACAGTGGAAAATTCTTTTTGTAGAAATTTTCCCCATTCAGGCTCCATTTTTCCGACA
Organism: uncultured Flavobacteriaceae bacterium; assembly: GCA_964410335.1. Classification (GTDB taxonomy): domain Bacteria; phylum Bacteroidota; class Bacteroidia; order Flavobacteriales; family Flavobacteriaceae; genus DASSWG01. The sequence continues at coordinate 26,228 of CAYPGZ010000023.1, forward strand.
TGCGAAACCATCGCGTTTTCAATTTTCGGATATTCAGTTTTTAATTGCTGAAGAAATTTCACGAAATCTTTCCGCTGGAGTTTTTGATGAGAAATAATTTTTTTTTCCTCAAAAATCCCGGTTTTGATATAAGTGTTTCCGATATCGATAACGAGGTTCATTTCAGTAGCCTGTCTGGTGATAAAGTTTTGAACAGCAAAACGATTGCAAAAATAAATATACAATACTACACTATTTTGAATAATTGCTTTATGAAATAAATGATTTTTGCTAAACATATTTTTTGCGGGATTCTTTTGGGGATTATAAAAATGAAAGTATATTTGCCCCCGCTGAAAAGCTGGTGCCTTAGCTCAGTTGGTAGAGCAACGGACTGAAAATCCGTGTGTCCCTGGTTCGATTCCTGGAGGCACCACAAAAAAATCCCTATTAGACCATGTCTTTTAGGGATTTTTTGTTGGAAATAGTTGAATAAGAACAAACAAAAGGAATGCTGAAATTTATATCCTTAATATAATACCCATTTATTTTCGGGGGATTTATGGGAGGGGTATTTTTCCGAAAAAATGATATTTTTTATATCTTTGAGTGATGCAGAAAGCCACAAAACAAAAAGTCGCAAATTGGATTTGTCTCCTCCTATTACTACTCATTTTAATCGGAGTGGGGTATGGATATTATCTTCGTATTAACGGCGATACCCCGCGTGGTGATTTGTTTATCGGAATTAGTGTTTTGGTGTTTACCTTTGTTTTATTACCCATTTTTTTGGTGCATCGCTGGTTGGGAAAACGTCTTCAAGATTATACGCTTACCAAAGAAAACATGAAAAAAATGCGGGACCGCGGAATCGACTAATTTCAGTAGAAACCAAAAAAAATTGGAATTAATATTCTATTAAATTGTTGCGTTTAATTTTTTTATACGTATGTTTGTACGCAATATTAATTTTTATAATTTCAAAATGGAAGGTACAGTAAAATTTTTCAACGAATCCAAAGGTTATGGATTCATTACTAACGACGAGACCGGTAAGGACATTTTTGTCCACGTCACAGCCCTTAACGGGGAGTCTTTGAATGAAGGTGACAAAGTCGAATACGTCGAAGAAGAAGGAAGAAAAGGTATGAATGCCACGCAAGTGCGCATTATCCAAGAATAATATATTTATTATCTTGTCATTCTTTGAAGCGCTGTTTTTTTAACGGCGCTTTTTTATTTCTTTTCACTAGAA
>CAYPGZ010000024.1:0-1941 GCA_964410335.1 uncultured Flavobacteriaceae bacterium
ATCAATCTTTTCAAAACCCAAAAGTCAACGAAAGTATATAATTCGAATTGGTATTTTCAACCATTGCCCGGTCTGTCAAATCGGTTTGGTACAATTCCCGGTTGGAATCCCTTTCGGAGCGGGTGTAGGCAAAATCCAGTTCGATGTTGCCAAAATCATATCCAAAACCTGCAGAAAACCCATTCAAGTTGCCCATGATTTCCTCGTTTTGATAAGGGCTTTGCTGAAAATGATAGCCCCCGCGAAGGCTCCAATTCATAATACGGTACTCGCCCCCAAGACGGAAGGAAGATGCGCCTTGCAGGTTATTTTCAATAGTCTGATTCAGCTCGGAGAAATAATTTCCAAAATCAGAATCAAACTTGGTGTTGGAGTAATCTTTATAAGAGTAATCGACACTTATTAATCCCGCCTGTCCAAACACCACGGCAAAACTTCCCGTGTATTTTCCGGGTGTGCGCAAGCGATATTCAGGAAAAACATTCAGCACGCGGGGATCGGCTACTACTTGTCCTTCGATACCGCTGAAGGTTTGTAAATATTGAAGGGTTTCATCCGTAAGAACATACCACGTAGGAGAGGTGTAAGACAAGCCCATTCGGAACATGTCGTTGAATTTGTATATCCCTCCGAGTTGCACTGAAATACCTGAACCATACGTGGCCAAGGTGTTTTCAAAATAAATATCCTGAATTTCGCTTCCGGGATTTTGATTGGTTTCATTAAAGACCGTGGTTCGTTCGTAGTTGATATAATGAGCATTCAGGTTAAAGCCTAAATAAAGATTTTCTTTAAACTGAGTTCCCACATTAAAAACCACTTTTCCATTGCTTCCCGTTGAAAACTGGGAATATTCTTGATTAAAACTATTTCCGGTAACATTGGAAACATAGGCGGTATTATCGGGGTCGTTAGAATCCACCGGATCAAAAATAAAAGCTTGATAACCCAGAAGAGCATTTTGCATGTCGTAATTATTGAAACCCAAGTCTGCCGTTCCTAAATATTGATATAAACCTGATAAAGTTTCTCCACTCCTGATATTTAAGAAATCCAAGGGAATGCCGTTTGCCCTGTGAAGGAAATACCCGCCAATAGAATTGGTATTGGTGCCTACTGCATAAAAAGTATTGTCGAAATTGGCAATTTGGTCATACTGAATGCCCAAAGTAAATTTATGAAAACCACTGCTGGTATCGGGATTAGGAAAAACAAAAACTACTCCGGCTTGATTCAAATCAAACTCAGCTTCTGAATTTTCGGTCAAACCATTCCTATAAAAACTTCTATTCCGGTTATTTTCCACCTGCAGGGAAAGAGTGGAGGTGCTGCCGAGGAAAACTGCACTTCCCGCCGGGTTGATCCCAATTGAGGTTAAATCACCTCCCAATGCCCCAAAAGCTCCACTCATAGCTGTAAATCGGGCTGTTCCGGAAAGTTCCTCTCTGCCAAATCGAACCGCATCTGTCAAGTCCTGCGAATAACTTGTGAGGATTGTGGCCAGAAATGTGAAAAAGAAAAAAAAAGGTTTCATGGAATTTTAGTTTGGTGAGGGGTTAGCTTGAGAGAGAACTTTGGTTTGTGGGGAATTAAAATCCACAAACCAAAGAGACTCACTTTCAATTATCTGCGTCCTCGAACCGAACCTCCTGACCTTCCGGAGGAGCGAACAGGTGCAGGATTGGAATATGTGGAGCTTCTACTGCTTCTCACATTCGTGCCTGAACTCCTGTTTGTTGAACGATTGGTGCGCACCTTAGGAGAAGTTCTGGTGTTAGTGTTACTTCTCACACGTGTATTGGGGCTTGGGTTATGCTGTGTATTACTACGATTTGTGCGTACATTGGGGGATTGGGTGCGCACTCGTGAGTTTTCGCGATAATTTCTGGTTTCACGTGCATTTACATTACGAGGATTACGAACATTCACATTATTTCGGTT
>CAYPGZ010000024.1:2041-27332 GCA_964410335.1 uncultured Flavobacteriaceae bacterium
TGGTTTCACGTGCATTTACATTACGAGGATTACGAACATTCACATTATTTCGGTTGTAAGTACTCCTACTTCTCGTATTTACATTATCTCGGGAGCGAGAATAATCATTTGAACGATTATAATTTCTTGTGCGGGTATAATCCGTTCTGTTTCGTGCCGCATTTCTATCATAGTCCGCACTACGGTATCTGCCATAATTTCTATATCCCCGATGATAAGCCACACGATCATTGTAACGGCCATAGTAGTAGGGATAATTATACGCATATCCATAATAGGGGTAGTAGTAATGCGGATAATATCCTCCCCAATAATAATAGGGATAATAAGAATAATAACTTGGATAATACCAATTGTAATATCCCCAACCCCAACCGATTCCGATGCTCCATGATGCACCGTAATACAAGGGGCGATGATAAAATGGGCTGTAATAAGGAGAGTAGAATCCGGTATTGATATAGTTAATTTCTATTTCAGTTGGATTACTGCCCCACGAAGGATTGGAGTCGTAGGTTACCTCATTATTATAATCATAATTATCATAATATTTTTCAGCTTGTGGAATAGTGTCGTTTGGTGCTGAATTTGAGGAATAGGTATCCACATCCGTAAATATCGCTTGACGGGCATTTTCCATTTGTTGAGCCTGTTGCCCAAAATAATTGGAATAATAACCGGCGTCGTTATTTTGGGTTTGGGGAGAAGGGTCGTTTTGGGCATAGCTTTCCCCATTTTCATAGCGAGGTTGAGTGCTGCTGTATATGCCGTCGTGGTCGTAGGTTCCGTTTTGATAGGAACCACAAGCCGTAAAAAGTACGGCTGCAAATATCCCGGCCACAAAACGCAAGGTGTTTTTTATGTTGGGAAAGGTGCTCATATCTTTTAGGTTTTGATTATTGTCGTAAGTTACAAATTTAATTAGCTTTGCGCAGTTAAATTTCTTTTGAACCCTATTTTTTTGAAACGCTTGTTTAGAAGGGTTCACGCTATAAAACACAATATTTGTGCCAAAAGACTTGAAATGGGAAAAGTGCTGACCGACCGACAAACGGATTACTCCAAATGGTACAACGATTTGGTTATAAAAGCAGATTTGGCTGAAAATTCGGCCGTGCGCGGCAGTATGGTCATCAAACCATACGGCTATGCAATTTGGGAAAAAATGCAAGCCGAATTGGATCGAATGTTCAAGGAAACAGGGCATAAAAATGCTTATTTTCCTTTATTTGTGCCAAAAAGCTTGTTTGAAGCCGAGGAAAAAAATGCAGAAGGTTTTGCAAAAGAATGTGCTGTAGTTACGCATTATCGCTTAAAAACCGACCCCGATAATCCTCAGAAACTCATCGTTGATCCGGAAGCAAAATTGGAGGAAGAACTAATCGTAAGACCTACCTCCGAAGCTTTGATTTGGAATACTTATAAAAACTGGATACAGTCTTATCGCGATTTACCGATTTTAATAAACCAATGGGCTAATGTGGTTCGTTGGGAAATGCGTACACGACTGTTTTTAAGAACCGCTGAATTCCTTTGGCAAGAAGGTCATACAGCACATGCAACCAAAGAAGAAGCCCTGGAAGAAACTTCACAAATGATAGAGGTTTATGCCGAATTTGTGGAGAATTTTATGTGCATTCCGGTTATCAAAGGACGAAAAACGGAAAGCGAACGTTTTGCAGGAGCCGAAGAAACTTATTGTATTGAAGCCATGATGCAAGATGGTAAAGCCTTGCAGGCAGGAACTTCACATTTCTTAGGACAAAATTTTGCAAAAGCCTTCGATGTAAAATTTGCTACCAAAAAAGAAACTTTGGAATATGTTTGGGCCACGAGTTGGGGAGTTTCCACACGACTGATGGGCGCTTTGGTCATGACGCATAGTGATGATAAAGGCTTGGTATTGCCTCCAAAACTCGCTCCGGATCAGGTGGTAATCGTCCCTATTTATCGAGGAGAAGAACAATTGATGCAAATTTCAGAATATGTAAAAGATTTGATGACCGAATTGCGCGTGGAGGGAATTTCGGTGAAGTTTGATGATCGGGATACTCACAAACCCGGATGGAAATTTGCCCAATATGAGCTTCAAGGGGTTCCCATTCGGTTAGGGATTGGTCCCAAGGATTTAGAAAAAGACAGCGTGGAACTAGCCCGGAGGGACACCATGACCAAAGAATTTGTTCCGCGTTCGCAAGTGGTTGAAAAAATAAAAAATCTTTTGGTCGAAATTCAGGAAAATCTATATCAAAAGGCATTACGCTTCCGCGATGAGCATATTACCAAAGTGGAAACTTTTGATGAGTTTAAAAAAGTCCTGGAAACCAAAGGCGGTTTTATTTCTGCTCATTGGGATGGTACGGCAGAAACCGAGAATACAATCAAGGAACTCACCAAAGCTACCATTCGTTGTATCCCCTTTGAAAACGAAAAAGAAGAAGGAAAATGTGTCTTTAGCGGAAAACCTTCCCGGGAACGGGTACTTTTTGCGAAAGCTTATTGATCAAGGAGTTAAAGGCTTAAAAACAGTCGGCTTTTAAGTGGATATACCCGGAAGGGAAAGAAAATAAAAAATATTCTCCTTTCATGTTTGCAACATTGGGAAATAGTATTATTTTTGCAACCGCAAATCCCGGCAGGGAAATGCAAAAACAAATTGGCCCGTTCGTCTAGGGGTTAGGACGCCAGGTTTTCATCCTGGTAACAGGGGTTCGAATCCCCTACGGGCTACGAAAGGAATGAAGAAGGATTTGGGGAAACCTATTCTTCGATTAATCAAAAAAAATCCCGGGATTGCGGGAGCACAGAAATGGCAAATCACAAGTCAGCTTTAAAAAGAATCAGGAGCAACGAGGCCAAGAGGCTTCGCAACCGTTATCAGCATAAAACAACCCGAAACGCCATCAAGAAATTGAAGGAATCGGGAAAGAAAGAAGCCGAGGAGATGTTCCCACAGGTAGTATCGATGATCGATAAACTGGCCAAAAAGAACATTATCCATGATAACAAAGCTGCCAACCTGAAATCAAAATTGGCAAAGCACGTTGCTGCCTTGTAATTTTAAAAAAAATAAAAAACTATAAAACCCTTCGTTTTCGAGGGGTTTTTTTATATTCAAGCTGAGCAAATGGTTTTTTTTGACTCCTTTTTTGAAAACTTTTGCGCTTGTGGATGTTTAAAATTTTAATCATTCGTATTTTTGTCAACCTAATATCAAAGTCCAACAAATGAACCTACACGAATATCAGGGAAAAGAAATTCTGGAAAGTTTTGGCGTTCGCACCCAGCGTGGAATTTTGGCCACTTCCCCAGAGGAAGCCGAAGAGGCAGCAAAAAAACTAACTCACGAAACCGGAACAGGCTGGCATGTCATCAAAGCACAAGTGCATGCCGGAGGTCGAGGAAAAGGAGGAGGTGTGAAACTTGCCAAAAACCTTGAAGAGGTAAAGCAGATTTCCGACCAAATTATCGGGATGAACTTGGTGACTCCTCAAACTTCAAAAGAAGGAAAAAAGGTCCATCAAGTTTTGATTGCCGAGGATGTATATTATCCCGGAGACAATGAACCCGAGGAATATTATATGTCTGTGCTGCTCAACCGAGCATCGGGATGCAATATGATTATGTATTCCACAGAAGGAGGAATGGATATCGAAGAAGTGGCAGACAAAACCCCCGATAAGATTTTCACTGAAGAAATCGATCCTGCTGTGGGATTGATGCCTTTTCAAGCAAGAAAAATTGCTTTCAACCTCGGTTTGTCGGGAACGGCATTTAAGGAAATGACCAAGTTTGTGACAGCCCTTTATAAAGCCTATCAAAACTCTGATGCTTCATTATTCGAAATTAATCCGGTTTTGAAAACCAGTGATGATAAGATTTTGGCTGTAGATGCAAAAGTAACTTTGGACGACAACGCACTTTTTCGCCATAAAGATTATGAGGCCATGCGCGACATCCGTGAGGAAAACCCTACAGAAGTCGAAGCCAAAAAAGCAGGTCTGAGTTATGTGGATTTGGATGGAAACGTGGGTTGTATGGTCAATGGTGCGGGACTGGCAATGGCAACAATGGATCTGATCAAACAAGCCGGCGGAGAACCCGCAAACTTTTTGGACGTGGGAGGAACAGCCGATGCCAAACGTGTGGAAGAAGCTTTTCGTCTCATTCTTCGCGATGAAAACGTAGAGGCCATCCTTATCAATATTTTTGGAGGAATTGTTCGGTGCGACCGCGTTGCACAAGGAGTAGTTGATGCCTACAAAAATATGGGCAGTATCGATGTTCCAATTATTGTCCGCCTTCAGGGAACCAATGCCGAAATTGCCAAAGAAATCATTGATAACAGTGGATTGAACGTGGAAAGTGCGGTTGAGTTCCAGGAAGCAGCTGATAAAATCCAGAAAGTTATGGCATAGATTATCAAGATGAAGGGGGTATCAACCCAACAATCTAATCATAAGTAAACCCTGCAAAAATCTGCGGGGTTTTTTTATTGGAATTTAAAAATCCAAAACAGTTTTTAGCAGGAAGAGGAGAAGAACGAAAACCACGAAACCGACCAAAACCAAAAAGCTGCCTCTATAGTGTTTTTTATGAAGTTTTAGATCCTTTCGATAAGCATAAAGCATCACTCCCACAAAAGCAATGATGAAAAAACCCATAAAAATCCACTGGCCGGTACTAAACATAGCTTATTTTTGAGACAAAATTAATCTTTTTTAAATATGAAAAAACGACTTGCTGCCGTGAAAAAATTCCATGAGGCATTTGGTTTGGGAGTAAATCAAAAACCGATAGCAAATTTGGGAAAAGCAAAAAACAGGCTTAGGTTTATGTTGATGAAGGAAGAAAATGAGGAATACCTGGAAGCGGCAAATCAAAATGATCTAGTGGAAGTTGCGGATGCACTTGGGGATATGCTCTACATTCTTTGCGGCACTATTTTGGAACACGGGATGCAACACAAAATCGAAGAGGTATTTGATGAAATTCAACGCAGCAATATGAGTAAATTGGGAGAAAATGGAAAGCCTATTTATCGCGAAGATGGAAAAGTGCTTAAAGGCCCGAAATATTTCAAACCGGATATTGAAAAAATATTGATGAAGAGTAAGAAGGAAATTAGCTCACCAAAGTGACTGTCTGATAAACACTGAATCTTTCCAAGTTTCACTCCACCAAAACCCTCCAGCCAAACTTATCTTCTGCGAGATTGTTTTGGATATCCTGCAATTCTTTTTTAAGCATTAGGCTCCACGGATTCTCCAGTTGAGGCAAATCCCGATAAATACCGTCGTATTCAAACCCGGATATTTGTGCTACGGTTGCGGCAGTTCCGGCTCCAAAAATTTCTTTTAGCGTTCCGTTTTCGGCTGCATCCACGATTTCTTGAACTTTTATGCGCCTGACTTCCATATCTATACCTTTGTCCTCGGCAAGAGTAATAATACTTTTCCGGGTTACTCCATCTAATATCCGATCGCCGGTAGGAGCCGTTATTAAAGTATCCCCGATACGGAAAAATACATTCATGGTGCCTGCTTCTTCGAGATATTCATGGGTTTTGGCATCAGTCCAGATAACTTGCATATACCCTTTTTCGCGGGCGAGATTGGTGGGATAAAACTGGGCACCATAATTTCCCGCCGCTTTCGCAAAACCTACGCCTCCGTCTGCCGAACGGCTGTAGTGTTGCTCTATCAGTACTTTCACCGGGGTGCTGTAATATGCTTTTGCCGGAGAACAAATAATCATAAAACGATAGCTGGTGGAAGGCGATGCTGCAACTTGATTTTCTGTGGCAAAAACAAAAGGGCGGATATAGAGGGATCTTCCGTTGCCGTTTTTCACCCATTCGCGATCCAAATTCACTAAAGCTTTCAAGGATTCCATAAAGTATTCTGCCGGGATTTCAGGAATAGCCATGCGCTTGCAAGAGATATTCAAACGCTTTTGATTTTGATCCGGACGGAAAAGCCATACCCGCCCTGCTTCGTCCTTAAAAGCTTTCATACCTTCAAAAATAGATTGTCCATAATGCAAAATCTTGGAGGAAGGCATGATTTCCATGGGACCATAAGGAACAATTTTGGGTCGTTCCCACACACCATCCTGATAATCTGCAACCACCATGTGGTCGGTGTAATATTTTCCAAAATCCAAATTTTCAAAATTGACTTGGTCCAGTTTGGAGGTTTGAACTTTGTGGATTTCTATCGGTTGGATGGTTTCGCTCATGGTCATATTGCTTTTACGCAAAAGTAAGAAAAAGTTGTGAGTTTTGCTCGTTTCACTTATTGAAAGCCTTTGGATATGTTTCCTGAATACTTTTTTTGAGTGGAAAATTTTATTTCATCACAAAAAAAACGGCAACCTGAGAAGACTGCCGTTTTGCGTTGAAGGTTTTTTTCCTTATTCTTTTTCTACAGAATCAGTATCAGGATTTACCATTTTCATATATTCTTTTTGTAATTGTTTGTCTTCACGCATGGTTTGAGCGATTTGCTGATATTTCTGTGTGGTCAACCCCGATTTTTCCACAAGGGCGTCCATTTGGTTTTGCAAATCTTGTTGCATCACTTCAATTTCGTTCATCGCGGCGTGGTGTTTTTTCAACTCTTCTTCTGTGGCATCACCTTTTATATTGGGATTGATGTAAGCCACATGAATTTCGTTGAAACGCTTCATGGTCAAGCCGTGCTTTTCAACCACCTTTACCATTTCCTTTTGTGCTGCACGGTTTGCATCCTGAAGACTTTGGAAAGCATTGGCAAACTTCGTGAGTTCAGCATTGGATACTTTCTTTTGATCTTCTTTTTTGTCCATTTCCTGTGCAAAAACAGGGCTTGCCATCAAGGCAAAAAACAGGAATAAAAGGCTGAGTTTTCGTGTGTTGAACATGGATTTCTTTTTATATAGTTTCTATTGGTTAAACGGGTATAAAAGTAAGTAATTTTTTAAACAACGTACTTTCACATATAAATCGTATTCCTTTCCGGGATAAAAATCACCTGGTTTAATCATATAACAACTTAAAATTGATTTTCCCTACAAGCAACATAGATTTTTTTGGATGAATAATCTTTTTTTAGGTTCATTTTGAAAAAAAGAGTAGTTTTGTGTCGGATGAAACTGTTGATTTCCATAATGGCCTGCACAATCTTGTTTCTTTCGGCTAAACCCGGAATTGATATGTTGACTGTGCAAAACATTGTCGCACACGGATGTTGTGGAGGCGACTGCGAACCTAACGACAATACCCCTCTTAAAGAGGATAAAGGCTGTGAAGGAAAATCCTGCAATCCCTTTCAAATTTGCAGTGCTTCGGTTCTTTTTTTCTCGATGACGCCCTATTCATTTATTGCCGAGGCGTTTATCTCCGAATCACAATCTTTTTCCTATTACGAGGATTTTCTTTCGTATTTTTCTTATGATTTTTGGCATCCTCCACAAATTGTTTGACCTATTTATTTTTTGAAACCGGTTCTTGGAACCCTAAAATTAATAGTTGAACAACATAAATCACTAAGAAATGAATTTTAATAAAAACATAATTCTCATCATTTTTGCGTTGATAGGCTTATCAACCACTGCTTTTTCACAATCCACTGAAAATGAATCTATTCCGACAACAGATAGCTTAAAAACCACAATCGTAAAAGTGAAAGGAATAACCTGTGCGATGGATTTGAAAACCATCTCCGGGAATGTGGAAAAAATGCAGGGAGTAAGCAGCTTTGTCACCAAAAGACAAGGAGCAACTTCTGTTTTCGAACTCACCTATTTGCCAACGGCTGTTTCAGAAAATGAGATTTTTGAAACTATCGAGAACACCCCGGGGTGTGAAGATCCAAACGATAGACCTTATAAAATAAAACAGTAAACTCAACAAAAACAGGTTATTTTATTTCCTGCTTTTCAAAAAAAAAATGACGATGAGAAAGTTAATTTTCATCGTTGGTTTGCTGTTTCCTTGGTTTATTTCAGCCCAAAAAATATCAGGTAAGGTAACCAACGATAAAAATGTCCCTCTTTTTGGTGCCAATATTTATTGGCTTGGCACAAATTCAGGTACGGTTTCAAGCCAACAAGGAGAGTTTGAAATTTCTTTAAAAAACATCACCGACAAAAGGCTGGTGGCTACTCATGTGGGCTATGTTTCCGATACGATTCTGATTTCTGACCAAAGCTTTGTGGAATTTCGCTTAAAAGAAAATAAAGAACTCGATGAAGTGCTCATTAAAAAAAGGCGACCGGGAGTGTTTATTTCAGATGGCGAACCCCTAATGACCTATCAAATTACGCAAACCGAACTCGAAAAAGCTGCGTGTTGTGATTTGGCGGGTTGTTTTGGAACACAAATAACCGTGCAACCGCATTCCACCAATGTAGTCACCGATTCCAAAGAACTTCGCATCCTCGGTTTGTCCGGGGTTTACAATCAGGTTTTGGTAGATGGTTTTCCCATTATAAAAGGGCTCTCTCAAACCTATGGAATTAGTAATATTCCCGGAACTTTGGTGAAAAATATTTATATTTCAAAAGGAACCAATAGTGTATTACAGGGGTATGAATCCATAAGTGGGCAGGTGAATGTGGAAACAAAAGATCCCGGCGATGAGGAAAAACTTTTGCTCAATGCATATATAAATAGTTTTTTGGAAAAACAATTCAACGCCAATTACACTGCAGAATTAGGAAAATGGAGCAATCTTACAGCTGTGCATATGGTTCAACCGGCCGATAAAACTGATCGAGATAAAGACCGTTTTATGGATTTACCCTTAGTGACCCGCTACATGATTTTCAATAAATTGAAATATGGAAAAGAAGTCAATTGGGGTTGGAACCATGAAATCAGCCTGCGCTTTGTGAATGAGGAAAGGATAGGCGGACAAATGTTATTTAATGAAAATGATAAAGGAAGCAATCAAGTGTATGGGCAAAGTATCAAATTCAACCAACCGGAAATCTGGGCAAAAACAGGTTATCGCATAAATGACACTCATAATTTTTCTGTATATACCTCGGTTTTTCACCAAGATCAAAATTCCTATTTTGGCACAACAAAATACAGTGCAGACCAACTCGGTTTTTATGGAAAAGCCCAGTATGAATTCTCCTACAACCACAATGATTTAAAAACAGGAATAAGTTTCAGGCATCTGCAAATTGAAGAAAACATAGCTTTTACAGACAATTCTTTACAAAGAACTTATGCCGGCAACTATAATCTTTTGGAAAACATCCCGGGTTTTTTTGCCGAAAACACCCTGAGATTGTTAGCGGGAAAACTCACTTGGGTTGCAGGAATACGGGGAGATCACCATAATGAATTTGGCTTTCGTTTCACCCCGCGAACGATGATAAAATATGATATTTTTCCTAAAACCATAATCAGAGCTCATCTCGGTGCAGGATGGAGAACTCCGAAATTATTCAGTGAAAATGTAGGGTTGTTGGCCAGTTCGCGGGATATTGTTTTTTCCGAAAAATTGCAACCCGAAGAAGCAGTGGGATTTGGAGGAAGTTTTATACAAAATTTCGAAACTTCAGATGAGAATTTTTCAGGCTATTTCAGTGCCGACTATTATAGAACAAATTTCCGGAATCAGTTTTTCCCTGATTACGACTCCGATCCCACCAAAGCCTTTATTGAAAATTTTTCTGAAGAAAGTTTTAGCAATAGTGTTCAGGCTGAATTGTTTATGAAAATTTGGAAACGTTATGAATTTAAAACAGCGTATCAATATTTGGAAGCATATCGGCAAAAGAACGGAGGAAAAAAACTTTTGCCCTTTATTCCCAAACATAAAATAGTTGCGAGTTTCAGTTATAGACCCTTATCCGATAAATTTCATATTGATATGAACCTTCACTGGAATGGAAAGCAGAGTTTACCGGATACACAATCTAATCCGAAAGAATTTCGGCGCCCGGATTTTTCGGAAGCTTATACAGTCGTAAATGCACAATTCACGTACAACTTTAAGCAGCTTGAACTCTATGCGGGGATAGAAAATATCTTCGATTTCCGACAAAAGAAACCAATAATCGGATGGCAAGATCCTTTTGGACCTTACTTTGATACTTCATCAGTTTGGGGGCCGACAAAAGGAAGGGAATTATATCTAGGCGCCAGATTTTATTTAAAAATGCACTAAAAGTTTATAGGACAGGAGGTTTTTAGAGCTACAACGGGATATTTCCATGTTTACGGTCGGCTCTTAAAACCTTCTTTCCTTCCAACATACTGAAGGCTTTCAGCAGTTTTCGCCTGGTTTCCTTGGGTTGAATGACTTCATCGATAAATCCACGCTCGGCTGCACGAAAAGGATTGGCAAATTTTTCGGCATATTCAGCTTCTTTTTCCCGTAATTTTTCCTCCGGATTTTCGGCTTCATTGATTTCTTTTCTAAAGATAATTTCACTGGCTCCTTTCGCACCCATTACCGCAATTTCGGCTGTAGGCCATGCAAAGTTCATATCAGCGCCGATGTGTTTTGAATTCATCACATCATAAGCGCCTCCATAAGCTTTTCGGGTAATGACTGTCACCCGCGGAACGGTGGCCTCACTCAGTGCATACAAAAGTTTTGCCCCGTGCAGAATGATTCCGCGCCATTCTTGATCGGTGCCGGGCAAAAACCCGGGAACATCAACCAACACCAGCAAAGGAATGTTGAAACAATCGCAAAATCGAGTAAAACGGGCTGCTTTTTTTGAAGAATCTGCATCCAATACTCCCGCGAGGCTCAATGGCTGATTGGCCACAATACCGATACTTCTGCCTCCCAAACGCGCAAAACCTACAATGATATTGTCTGCATAATTTTTGTGAATTTCAAAAAAAGAATCTTCATCAATAATCCCGTTAATCACATCTTGCATATCGTACGGCTTATTGGAACTGTCGGGAACAATATTTTCTAATTCTTCACGAAATTCGTCCTTTAGTTCATAGGGAAGCTTTTCCGGAGTTTGGCGGTTGTTCTGTGGAAAATAAGAAATCATTTTTTTGATATCCTCCAAACAAGCAATATCACTTGCTGACACCACATGAGTAACGCCCGATTTTGTAGAGTGGGTGGTTGCTCCGCCCAGTTCTTCGGAAGTTACATTTTCATTGGTTACTGTTTTCACCACATTCGGGCCGGTAACAAACATATAGCTGGTATCCTGCACCATCAGCGTAAAATCAGTCATGGCGGGAGAATACACGGCACCGCCGGCACAAGGCCCCATAATTGCTGAAATTTGTGGAATAACGCCGGAAGCTTTTACATTTCGGTAAAAAATATCTGCATATCCGCCCAGCGAACGCACTCCTTCTTGAATTCGCGCTCCTCCGGAATCGTTCAAACCGATGATGGGTGCGCCGTTTTTCATGGCCATATCCATGATTTTACAGATTTTTTCGGCATGGGTTTCTGAAAGTGAACCCCCAAAAACGGTGAAATCCTGAGCAAAAACATATACCAAACGACCGTTAATCGTTCCATAACCGGTCACCACCCCGTCGCCATAATATTTTTGTTGTTCCATCCCAAAATCAGAAGTGCGATGGGTTACCAAAATCCCGATTTCCTCGAAAGATCCTTCGTCCAGCAGATAATCCACACGTTCACGAGCTGTGAGTTTCTTTTTTTCGTGTTGTTTAGCAATACGCTTTTCACCTCCGCCCAGAAGTGCTTTTTTGATTTTTTCGTTTAAGGCTTGATTATTTTTACTCATGATAGATTTGTTCCATTAAAACCCCAAAAATAAGCCTAGCGATTATCACTGCAAGGAATCCAACCCATAAAATTGTCTATAAAAACAGCAAAGGTTGTTTAATGTGGGGTCGGCTCCGGAATAATAATAACTGTTTTCGTATTTTTCATTCAAAATCTCCTTGGCTTTAGATTTCTTGCTATATCAAACTCACAAGGATAATCGGTCAATTAATAGATAAATAATTAGCCTATATATTTGAAAAGATTTTGAGCTGTTAAATTTAAAAATTAAAAACAAAAAAATAAGTGTAACAAAACAGCCTTTTATCCGTCACCCTTATAGAATACCGATTTTATGGATCAGAGAGCGTTTTTAGGAATTTTTGAACCGGTGCGGAATAAGATGTACCGTATGTCCTTGCGCTTGTTGATTTCACGGGAAGCTGCCGAAGATGCAGTACAAGAAACATTGATGAAATTGTGGGAAAAAAGAAAAAAGCTTTCTTCCTACAGAAGTCCTGAAGCTTTTGCGATGACAGTGGCAAAAAATCATTGCCTGGATCAGTTGAAACTCAAACAAAATCAGAACCTGCGGATCGTACACAATAATTATGAAGAAAATAACCCGTCACTACAAAAACAGGTCGAGACAAAAGATGAGTATGGGCTGATACGCCTTCTGATGGAGGATTTGCCCGAAAAGCAAAAACTAGTGGTGCAGTTGCGCGATATCGAAGAATATGATTACGCCGAAATTGCAGAAATTATGGAGATGAATGAAACCGCCGTTCGCGTTACACTCTCGCGAGCGAGGAAAAAACTGAAAGAAGGATTGCAAAAAAAACATAATTATGGAACTGTCTAAAATAAAACAAACACTCGAAAGATACCTGGAGGGTGAAACAACGTTGGAAGAAGAGAAGAATTTGAAAATCTATTTCTCTTCCGATAAAGTTGCTCCGGAACTTAAGGAATATCAAGCTTTGTTTGGCTTTTTCAAAACGGAACGCCAGCAAATTCCCCAAGAAAAAACTAAAGTTTCGCATCGAAGAAAATACTATTCTTGGGTTGGAGCGGCGGCCAGTATTGCAATCATTGCCGGTTTGTTCCTGTTTAAGCCCTCAACACCCACTCCGGATTATGGCACCATTGAAGACCCACAAGTTGCGCTGCAAAAAACCAAGGAAGTATTGAACCTGATTTCGCAGCAGATGAATAATGGAAAAGCAAATTTGGTTTATCTGCACGAAATTGAAAACACTAAAAATGAACTTATTAACCCTTAAATAACTATAATCCGCATTTTTGAAAGCAAGATGATTTGTTAAATCGCTTTCACTTTTGCATAAATATTTACCACCATGAAGAAACAAATTTTAATACTCGTCGCAGTCTTTTTGATGGCTCCTTTTTTGTCGAATGCCCAAAATTTTGAAAAATATACCGATATGCCGGGGGTCAGTTCGATGCTGGTCACCAGTGAAATGTTTAAACTCTTGAGCGATATTGATTTCGAAAGTGAAGACCCTGAAACTCAAGCTTATGTCAGCTTGATAGAAAATCTGGAAAATATCAGGGTCATTTCCACCACCGATTCCGGAATCGGCTCAAAAATGGCCACAGATGCCAAATCTTATCTTAAAAATTCGGGAATGAAAATGCTGATGAGTTTTAAGGACGATGGGCAGGATGTGAAGTTTTATATCCGCCCCGGAAGCTCCGAAGGGCTTGTGAAAGAACTTTTTATGTTCATGGAAGGAAAGGAAAATGGCAAGCCCATGACCACCATCATGCGAATCACCGGCAATGTGGATTTGAAACAAGTATCTAAACTCGCTAAAGATTTGGATGTACCCGGAGCCGGAGAACTTGAGAAAGTTGATGAAAAATAGAACCTTTTAAAAAGAAAACCTGTTTTTCCGGAAACAGGTTTTTCTTTTTTTTTATAAACTAATAAAATTGATGAAGTCATCTGTCTTTTATATTGCACTATTTCTGAGTATTATTTTCTCTTCGTGCAACGAAAATCCCACTTTACAAGAATATTATGTCGAGAGTCAATCTCGAGATGATTTTGTGATTCTGGATATTCCGTCAGCAGTTTTTCTGGGAGTTGATCCCCGTTTGGATGAAACCACCAAAGAGAAATTGCGAAGTATTGAAAAAGCAAATATTTTGGCTTTTCCCAAAAATGAAAAAACCGATTCCATTTTTAAGAACGAGAAGAAAAAGGTGGAAAATATCCTTGAAAATGAAGATTACAAATTACTAATGGAATTCAGCCATTCCGATAATAGAGTTAAGGTGATGTATGTTGGAGAGACCCGCTCCATAGACGAAATGATTTTTTATGGAGCTTCTGAAGATTTTGGTTTTGCCGTAGCCAGAATCCTCGGGAACGACATGAATCCAAAGGTTGTTGTGGATTATATCCGTAATTTTAATTCCGACACCACCCAATCCAAAAATTTAGACACTTCGGAATTGGAAGACTTAATGAAGGTTTTTTCTTTTGATGAGTTGGAAAGAAAAAAAGACGAAGAAGGAATGGATTGAGGAAAGAATGGTTTTGGCTTTTCGACCCCCAAAAGACTTGAACTTTTGGGGGTGGAATGCAAAATCCTACACCCCGGTATAATTTTGTGGGGATATTTTTTTTAGTTCTGCTTTCACGGCTTCAGAAACCTCGAGGCTTTCGATAAATTTGGAAATACTTTTAGCGGTGATTTTTTCGTTGGTACGTGTCAGACTTTTAAGCGTTTCATACGGATTTGGATAGCCTTCCCGACGCAGAATGGTTTGAATTGCTTCAGCGATGACCGCCCAATTTTCCTCGAGGTCTTTATTGATTTTTTCTTCATTTAAAACCAATTTGTCCAATCCTTTCAAGATGGAAGAAAACCCGATTAAGGTGTGGCCCAAAGGAACACCTATATTTCTCAAAACTGTGCTGTCAGTCAAGTCTCGCTGCAAACGACTAATCGGCAATTTTGAAGAAAGATGTTCAAAAAGCGCATTCGCAATTCCCAAATTTCCTTCACTGTTTTCAAAGTCGATTGGATTTACTTTGTGAGGCATGGCCGAAGAACCTACTTCCCCCTTTTTAATTCGCTGTTTAAAATAATCCATTGATATATACGTCCATATATCCTGATCCAAGTCGAGAAGGATGGTATTTATGCGTTTCAGAGTATCGAACAACGCTGCCATATGATCATAATGTTCAATCTGCGTGGTAGGAAAAGAATGTTTGAGACCAAAGCTTTTTGTGAAATTACTTCCAAAATTTTTCCAGTTGATTTGGGGGTATGCCACTTTATGAGCATTAAAATTTCCCGTAGCACCTCCGAATTTAGCAGCATGAGGAATATTTTCCAACAGACTGAGTTGTTCCTGAAGCCGGACAGAAAAAACCTCAATTTCTTTTCCCAGTCGAGTAGGGGAAGCAGGTTGTCCATGGGTGCGAGCCAACATGGGCACGTTTTTCCACTCTTGGGCAAGTGCTGATAACTTGGCCAAAAGTTCCTTCAGCAAAGGATGATAAACTTTTTCCAGAGCCTCTTTTAAGGAAAGGGGAACAGCGGTGTTGTTGATATCTTGTGAAGTCAGTCCGAAATGAATAAATTCCTTGTATGGCCCAAGTCCAAGCGTATCAAATTTTTGTTTGATAAAATATTCCACGGCCTTAACATCGTGGTTAGTAGTTTTTTCAATTTCCTTGACCGCTTGGGCATCTTCCGTTGAAAAACCCTTGTAAATCTCCCGTAAAACAGGATATTTTTCCAAATCTATCGATTTCAATTGTGGCAAAGGCAGTTCACAGAGAGCAATAAAATACTCGATTTCCACGCGCACCCGGTATTTTATCAAGGCCTCTTCACTGAAAAAATTAATGAGGTCTTTTGTTTTTTGGCTATACCTGCCATCGATAGGGGAAATTGCTTTGAGCATTTTTTGTTATATATTGTTTACTGTAAACTATATGGAGATTTATCTTTTTTTCTCCATCACTTTTTTTGCTGCTTTTACAATTGCTTCAGCGTTAAGTCCGTATTTTTCCATTAATTGAGCAGGGGTTCCGCTCTCGCCGAAAGTGTCTTGGGTAGCCACAAATTCTTGAGAAGCAGGATGATTTTGGGAAAGGGTTCGGGCCACACTTTCACCCAGTCCGCCTAAATAATTGTGTTCTTCTGCAGTAACCACACAGCCTGTCTTCGCAACAGATTTTAAAATTGCTTCTTCATCTAATGGCTTTATGGTGTGGATATTGATGATTTCAGCAGAAATCCCTTCATTTTCCAAGGTTTCCGCTGCTTGAAGAGCTTCCCAAACCAAATGACCGGTGGCGATGATGCTCACATCATTTCCCGGATTCAACATTAGGGCTTTCCCGATTTCAAAATTTTGATCTTCGGGAGTGAAATTAGGAACTTTTGGGCGACCAAAACGAAGATATACAGGCCCTTTCATCTCAGCGATAGCTAAAGTTGCAGCTTTGGTTTGATTAAAGTCACAAGTGTTGATGACTGTCATTCCGGGCAACATTTTCATCAGTCCTAGATCTTCCAGAATTTGATGAGTTGCCCCATCTTCGCCCAACGTCAATCCTGCATGGGAAGCACAGATTTTTACATTTTTACCGGAATAAGCAACACTCTGCCGGATTTGGTCATAGACCCTACCTGTGGAGAAATTGGCAAAGGTTCCGGTGAATGGAATTTTTCCTCCGATGGTCATTCCTGCAGCAATTCCAATCATGTTGGCTTCGGCAATTCCCACTTGAAAAAAACGTTCCGGGTGGTTGTTTTTAAATTCATCCATTTTCAAGGAACCTGTCAAGTCAGCACAAAGAGCAACGACATTTTCATTGGTTTTTCCCAATTCGGCTAGCCCGGCCCCAAATCCTGAACGGGTATCTTTGTTTCCTGTATTGGTATATTTTTTCATATTTTCTCCCAATTCCCGGGATATTTTTATTGATTTATTTTTCACACTTCCCGCTACAGATTCCTTCAGTAGTCTCCTAAAGTCTCCGGATTCTGAGCTAAAGCTTTTTCTAATTGTTCATCATTAGGAGCTACACCGTGCCATTTGTGAGTATGCATCATAAAATCAACGCCGTGCCCCATCACGGTATGCATCAAAATGCAAACGGGTTTTCCATTTCCGGTGCGGGTTTTAGCTTCCTCCAATCCGGAAATAACGCTTTGCATATCATTTCCATTTTCTATTTCCATCACCTCCCAACCGAAAGCTTCAAATTTTGCCTTCAGATTTCCAAGTGGCAATACTGAATCTGTAGAGCCATCGATTTGTTGTCCATTGAGGTCGATTGTACAAATCAGGTTGTCCACTTTATTTCCTGCCGCAAACATGATGGCTTCCCAATTTTGCCCTTCTTGCAATTCGCCATCTCCGTGAAGTGAGTATATCAGATGGTTGTCTTTGTTGAGTTTTTTGGTAAGTGCTGCGCCAATTGCTACCGACATTCCTTGTCCTAATGAACCGGAGGCCACACGTATTCCGGGCAAACCTTCGTGTGTGGTGGGATGTCCTTGCAAACGGGAATCGATTAACCTAAAAGTGTTGAGTTCTTCCACAGGGAAATAACCGCTTCGCGCCAGCACGCTGTAGAATACAGGAGAAATATGACCGTTGGAGAGAAAGAAAATATCCTCGTTATGACCGTCCATATCGAAGCCTTCTTTTCTGGTCATTATCACTTGATATAAAGCAGTAAAAAATTCGGTGCAACCCAACGAACCGCCGGGATGGCCGGAATTTACTTTGTGAACTTGTCGCAGGATGTCGCGTCTTACCTGTGTTGCAAAATTTTCTAATTGTTGGATATCCGGCATGGTGGGAAAATTGAATTTTCGGCAAAAATAAACTTTTAATTGCAGGTTGGCAATTCGTAGAATTGATTCGTTTTAAACAGAAAAAATTCGAAACCTAAAATATCAATAAATTTATATCCCGATAGGAAAGTCCAAACCAGTTTCCTATGGCTTTGTTGGTAAGGATTCCGTGATAACAATACAGACCATTTCGCAAACCTCGATCAAAACGGAGCGTGTTTTCCAAGCCTCCTTCCTCTCCGATATGCAACAAATAGGGGGTGAAAATATTGCTAATCGAAATGGAGGAAGTACGTGAATAGCGCGAAGGGATATTGGGTACACCATAGTGAATCACTCCATTTTTTACAATGGTGGGTGAATCGTGACTGGTAACTTCGCTGGTTTCAAAACATCCGCCCATATCAATACTCACATCAATGACGACAGAACCTTTTTTCATGTGGCTGACCATTTCTTCGGTTACGATAATGGGGCTGCGTTCCTTTCCGCGGATGGCGCCGATCACCACATCGGTACGTTTTAAAGCTTTTAAAAGGCTTTTGGGTTGAATGGTAGAAGTGTGTAAAGGATGGCCGATTTGATTTTGGATATTTCGGAGTTTCGCCAAAGAGTTGTCAAAAACTTTCACATTGGCTCCCAATCCTAAAGCCGAGCGTGCAGCGTATTGTCCGACGGTTCCTGCTCCTAAAATAACCACTTCAATCGGAGCCACACCGCTGATATTTCCAAAAATCACCCCGTGACCTTTGGTATAATCCGAGAGCAGTTCTGAAGCAATGAGAACTGAGGCAGTGCCTGCAATTTCACTCAGAGCTTTTACGATGGGATAACTTCCATCCACATCTCGTATATATTCAAATGCCAAGGCAGTGATTCTTTTTTCAGAAAGCTTTTCAAAATATTTTTTGGATTGGGTTTTTAGCTGCAAAGCCGAAAAAATTATGGATTGTGGATGCAGCATTTCCACTTCTTTCAACGAGGGGGGTTCTACTTTTAAGACAATCGGGGCAGCGAAAACTTTTTTTGTGTCCCGCGAAATTTCTGCTCCTGCTTCGCTATATTCACGGTCGGTGAATTTTGCACCATTTCCCGCGCCACTTTCCACCAACACGCGATGACCGTTGGCAGTGATTGCCGCCACCGCATTAGGAGTCAGGCAAACTCGCTTTTCCTGATAGGATGTTTCTCGCGGAAGACCGATATACAGTTTGTCCCAACCATGATGAACTTCCAATTTTTCTTCTTGGGGCAATAATTCGGTTTGACTGAATGGGGTAGTTGGTTTAGTCATTCTTCATTTTAATTTCTTACTATAAAGAAAAGACTTTTTTTGATAATTGCAAAATATTTTAAGCTATTATTTTGAATGTCAGCGGATTTTGTTTTTCAGATTGATTTCTCTTGAGCCGTTTTCCAATACATGTATCTGTATTTTGGTGAATATTTCCGGCAATAAGTTCTCCACTTTCTGGGGCCATTCAATCAATTTCCAATGCCTGGAATCCAGATATTCTTCAAAGCCTATATCCAAAGCTTCTTCTTCATTATCTATGCGGTAAAAATCAAAATGGAAAATCGCTCCCGAAGAGGTTTCATATTCGTTTACCAACGAAAAGGTGGGGCTGGAAACATTGTCTTTGGAGCCAAGGGCTTTTACGATTTCCTTGATCAACGTAGTTTTCCCCGCACCCATTTCTCCGTCAAAAAGCAAAACTTTTGTTTTGGCGGCGGAGATGGTTTTTTGGGCAGCCTCGGTTATCTCGGAAAGTGAATAAGTGAATTTCATGCTTTATTTTATGAAATGCAGGCGCGAATGATTAGAGCAAATTCCCGCACTTAAAAATTATAATGAATCCTGATGTAAGTTTTTATACATCAAAAAATGTAAACCTATTCCCGGAATTTCAAATGCATTTCCATAAGTTTCAAACTGTTGTTTTTCATAAAACCCCACCGCTTTTTCTCTGGCGTTGCACCAAAGAATTTCAATATTTCTTATAGAAAGATGTTCCTCGGATTTTTCTAAAAGCATTTTTGCCAATCCTTTTCCGCGAGCTTCGGGCAACACGGCCATTCCACGAAGTTGATATTGGCTTTGGGAATTGAACTTCGGGTTTCTATGGGGCAATAAAGTCACAATTCCCAGTATTTTTTCATCCTCAACAGCACCAAAATGAAAGCTTTCTGTTTGTTCGTCACCTTCAAAAATACAGGTGGATAGCGGTTTTCCTTTCCGAAGCACCGCTTGCCGAATGTGCAGGGTCTCTTCCGCGGAAATTTTCCTTATTTCCATGGGGTAATCCTATTTCTTTGAGGAAAAGTTTTGAGCAAAATTCAATTTTTCACGCTCTGACATCCTGATAAGACTCGATTTCATCAAATTTTGCTTCCACGAAGGGACAAACCGGATCGATTTTGATATTGTGTTCTCGAGCATAATTCACTACATAATCCAATACTTTCGACGCAAGTCCTTTGCCTTGAAGGTTTTCCCGTGTTTCTGTACTGTCGGCGGAAAGGATATTATTGTTGTGCAAAGTGTATTTCAGGTCTGAAACGATTCCTTTTTCGTCTTCCATATAAAAAATACCTCTTGAGCCGTCTTGTTTGTGCTTGATTTCGAAATCTAAATTCTCTTTCATCTGTTTACAATTTTATATTCACAATTTATTTATATAAATCCTTTTTCCCACCCCCGTGATTCCTAAGAGAATTAATCCAAATCCGTCTTCTTGGTTTATTTCTTAAGAGGATTTATTTTTTTTCCTGAGGATTGTAGATTCCGTCCACAATTCCATATTCGATAGATTCCTCGGCATTCATCCAATAATCTCTATTAAAATCTTTCATGATTTTTTCAAAAGGTTGACCACAATTTTCGGCTAAAATTCGGGCACTCAATTCTCTTGTTTTTAATATTTCCTGAGCTTGGATTTCAATGTTGGAGGCTTGTCCGCGTGCACCACCACTGGGTTGGTGAATCATTACCCTTCCATTGGGCATGATAAAACGTCGCCCCTTGGTGCCCGCAGAGAGCAAAATAGAACCCATGGAAGCTGCCAAACCGGTGCAAATGGTCGAAACGGGATTGCGAAATGTGGTGATGATATCATACATAGCAAAACCATCGGTTACATATCCACCGGGGCTGTTGATGAAAAGTTTGATTTCGCCTTCGCCTTCCATATCCAGATACATCAGTCTGTCAATTACATGTTTAGCGGATTTGTCGTTCACGCCTCCCCATAAAAAAACTTTGCGTTCTTCCAATAATTTGGCATCGATTAAATCTTGTATTTTTCCTTTTTTACTCATTGGTCAATTTATTTATTCGCGATAAAATTAGTTTTTATTTCTTAGATGCAATTAGCCTTAACAAGTCTTTATACCGGTTTTTTCTTCTTAAAGATTGATTTTTGAGCCGCTTTCGATTTCCTGTGCCGGTTTTTCAGCTTCAAAAAGTCTTGCCGAAAGTTTTCCTCGTAGGAATATTTCTTTGTTTTTTGCTTCCAACCAACTGCCTTCGCGCAAGCCGAGAACCGGAATTTCGTTGAGTTTATGAAATTCCTTTATTCTTGTTTCCCGTGTTTCGCCCATGTGTTTTGAGTCGGGTTCCGGATCCAAATAATGCGCGTTGATATTAAATGGAAGGATGCCCATAGTTTTAAAACTCGGAGGATAAACAATGGGCATATCATTGGTAGTCTGCATAGTTTGTCCGCAAATATTGCTGCCCGCACTGGTGCCCAAATACGGTGTTCCGCTTTCGATGGCTTGTTTTAAACTTTTCATTACCCTGTAGTGATAAAGTTGTTTTACCAATAAAAAAGTATTTCCTCCACCGGTAAAAATGGCTTCAGCATTTTTGATGGCTTCCTGAGGATTTTCCTTTTCGTGAAGTCCTACGATGTTTTCACAAAGAAAACTCAATCCTTTTTTAGCGATTTGGGTATATTCTTCATGACTAATTCCACTCGGACGGGCATAAGGTATAAACAAGATTTCCTCCACTCCCTCGAACAATTTTTTTAAAGGCGATTGAAGATACTCCAAATAACGACTGCCGTGAAGCCTAGAAGTACTGGCAATTATGCAATTCATGTTTTTTGGGGTAAAATTAAACAAGAACTTGCCTTTAACAAAAGTTTATCGGCGGTTTAAAGGATTTTTCCCTACTTTTAATATTTCATATTCTGATTTAAGTTTAGTTGATGCAAAATTGAAGAAGAGATGAAAAAGAAAAGTATAAAGAAGTGATTTAAACTTTTTTGTTCTTTTTTTAAATAACTAATACCTCCGGCATGCGAAAAGTTTTGATGTGGATTTTTTTGTTTATGAGTTTCATGGGATTTTCTCAAGAGCGGGTGAACATATCCGGAGAAATAACTGTCCCCGGCAACGCTAATGTGGATGGGATAACAGTTTTTAATTCCAATTCCGGAAGAGGAACCGTCACCAATGAAACAGGAGATTTTGAAATTGCGGTTGCTGTTAATGATAGCCTCGTTTTCTATTCTGTTCAGTTTCAGTCTTTTACAGTCATCATCGATAAAGGGGTAGTAGATTCAAAAAAATTGGATGTAAGGGTGGAAGAGGCGATCACCGAACTGGAGCAAGTTATTGTCCGGCCTTATGATTTAACCGGAAATGTGAGGGTGGACGTGGCGAGGGTTGAAGATTTGGAAGATTTTAAACAAGAATTTCCTCAGGAACCTGCTTATCGTTTTCGGGAAAATCGAGAAACTGAAATTTATGCATTACACGATGATGATGTGATTGAAGGCATCCATCTCATTAATCTTTTTAAACTGATTTTTAAAGACAAAAAAAATGACAAAGTGGAAACGATACCCCCGGAACCTGTGGAAGTGCTGATCCGAAAAATTTATCAAGACGAATTTTTCCAAAAGTATATGAATATTGAAGAAGAAAAAATCGATGATTTTATCGATTATGCCGAAAGAGAGGGGCTATCTCATGAAATGTTTGCCAAGGGGAAAGAACTGGATTTAATCGAATTCTTAATTGAAAAAAGTAAGGAATTCAATCGCCAAAATTAAGAAACCTCTCGAGGAAAAACCGGGCTAAAATCAATAGAAAAGTTCCTAATCAAAATAGTCGTAGTAAGCCTGCAGGTGTCTTTCAATATCGTGTGTAATTCTTTTGCCTTCCTCAGGGGTGGAAACTCCTTCCAAAGCTGCAATTTTCTCAATTACAGGATGTAGAAAAATATGCAGATTTTCATGGGAGGCGCCAATCATGGTACATTTCTCTAGAATATAATTTTTAGTACTGTTCAATTCTTCACCCAATTTGTGGTATTCCTCAGTGGTTTTTGGATTGCTTTTTTCAATGCTTTCAAGCATTTTGGCAATCCCTTCATTGGTTTCGGGATTGGCTTTCCATTTTTTATCATTAGTGTCCAGTTGGATTTTCTCCTTCCAATCGCCTTCCTCGATGGAGGAAGTGTGGGCATGCGTAGTTTCAGTGTTTTCTCCTTCCTGTGTTTCCCGGTGAGAATTCTTTTCTTTACAACCGAAAAGTACGGAGAGGATGAGTGCTGTAAGTAAGATCGTATTCTTCATGACAATATTTTAGGTGATGGATGGTTTTATAATTAACTTCAAAAATTAATTCACGCGTTATTGACGCATATTCAAAATTAAACAAAAAAATTTACCTACAGTCTTGAAGGTAAAAAAATAATACTTCTTTATTTTAGAACTCATTCCTCCGCTTTAACGGAAAGCTCAAACCATCGTTCGGTTTTTTCTTCTATTTTTTTATCCACTTCATGCAATTCTCGAGATTTTTCTTCGATTTCAGAGACCGAAAGTTCTGTTTGGAAAAGTTGTTGTAACCGTTTTTTCTCTTTTTCCAAATCGGCTATTTCTTTTTCTAAGTTTTGGTATTCACGCTTCTCAAGATAGCTCAAAGCAGCCTTTTTTTTCGTGATTTTTTTGGGTTTTTGAGATGCTGTTTCTTTTTTGTCCTTAAGGTCAAATCTATCTCCTTCATAAGCTCGGTAATCGGAATAATTTCCGGGGAAATCGTGGATTTCTCCGTTTTGAAAAACAAACAGGTGGTCGGTGATTTTGTCCATAAAATATCGGTCGTGAGAAACCACCACCAGACAACCCGGGAAATCGAGTAGAAAATTCTCCAGCACATTAAGCGTCACAATGTCGAGATCGTTTGTGGGTTCATCCAGAATCAAAAAATTGGGATTTTGGATGAGCACGGTGCAGAGATAGAGTCGTTTTTGTTCTCCACCACTTAGTTTTTCAACATAATCATATTGTTTTTTCCGATCAAAAAGAAATCGTTCGAGAAGTTGTTGTGCAGAAATTTGCCTTCCTTTTTTCAGGGGAATATAATCTCCATATTCGCGGATAACATCGATGACTTTTTGTCCTTCTTTGACCGTAATTCCTTTTTGGGTGTAATAGCCAAATTTTATGGTTTCCCCAATTACAATTTTTCCGGAATCGGGTTTTATTTTTCCCGTAAGGATGTTCAGGAAAGTGGATTTTCCTGTTCCATTTTTCCCGATTATGCCCAGCCGTTCCCCGCGTTGGAAGTTATAACTGAAATTTTTAAAAAGGAATTTGTCATCAAAATATTTGGAGATATTGTGCATTTCCACCACTTTGGATCCCATACGTTCCATGTTGATTTCAAGCTGCACGGCATGCTCATTTCGTCTTTGTTGTGCACGGGCTTTGATCTCATCAAAATCACTGATGCGGGATTTGGATTTAGTGGTGCGCGCTTTGGGCTGTCGTCTCATCCATTCCAACTCCTTTTTATATAATTGTCCTATTTTTTCCCGGTGGGTGCGTTCAGATTCCATTCGGGCTTCTTTTTTATCGAGGTAATAGGCATAATTTCCTTTGTAAGTGTAAAGGTTTCCCTCGTCCAATTCCAAGATTTCGTTGCAAGCACGTTCCAAAAAATAGCGATCGTGAGTAACCATAAACAAAGCAAAATCTCCTTTTTTGAAATAATCTTCCAACCATTCGATCATTTCCAAATCCAGGTGGTTTGTGGGCTCGTCGAGGATGAGTAAATCGGGACGTTCCAGCAAGACCATCGCCAGTGCCAGTCGTTTTTTCTGGCCACCGGAAAGCGTGCCAACCTTTTTTTGTAAATCGTCCAAACCCAGCTTGGAAAGAATTTGTTTGTATTGCGTTTCAAAATCCCAGGCATTTGCAGCTTCCATTTCTTCGAAAGCTTTTTGGTAGGCTTCGGCGTCGTCGGGGTTTTCAAGTGCCTTTTCGTATCGAGAAATAATTTTCAGCACTTCGTTTTCCGAAGCCAAAATACTCTCCTCAATACTGAGGGTCAAATCCAGATTTGGCTCTTGTGGCAAAAAACCCATTTTCAGGTTTTTTCTATAGTTTACTTGCCCTTTATCGGGAGTTTCGTTTTGGGAAAGAATATGCAACAGCGAGGTTTTTCCCGTTCCATTTTTGGCGATTAAACCGATTTTTTGACCCTGATTTATGCCAAAGGAGATCTCGGAAAAAAGCTCCAACTCACCATAGGACTTCGCGATATTTTCTACCGATACGTAATTCAAGGGAATATTTTTTGCGAAAATAAGGAAGTTTGAAGATCGTTCCCACCTCTTTTTTCGAAGATTTTATTTAAAAAAATTCTTCTTCGTACCTTTGTCACCACCTAACATTTAACACCCAACTTCTTTCGTGA
>CAYPGZ010000025.1:0-25380 GCA_964410335.1 uncultured Flavobacteriaceae bacterium
GGTAAAATATTAGCTTCTATTTTTGTGGTGTAGAAATTGATTTGCTGATTAAATTGATTCTAAAGCAGACTTTATATTGAAGGTATTAGGCTGAAGATTAGCTTTATATATAAATGTAAGTACACATGAAAAAAGTCGAAATTTTTAAAACCAATATCTCCAATCCTCAAAAAGCTTTAGAAGTGTTGGATAATTTAAATCGACATTTTCCTCATCATAAAATCAATTTCGATTTGGAAGACTGCGACCGGATTTTGAGGGTTGAAGGGGAAACGATAACCGATATCGATACTATAATGATGAAATACGGAGTAGAGTGTGAAGTTTTTGATTAAATTTATCCTAATTAATTAGGGGATTGTAGCCTATAAAAATAAAATTCTTAACTTTAAATTTGAAAATCATGAAAGTAAACCCCTATTTAAATTTTGATGGTCAGGCTGAAGAAGCCTTTGAGTTTTACAAATCCGTTTTTGGTGGAGAGTTGCAAATCATGAAGGCAAACGGTATGCCCGGCTCGGAAAATATCCCTGAGGATGAGCAAGACCGACTTATGCACGTCTCGCTTCGGATTGGAAAAGACACGACTTTAATGGCGTCAGATATATTTCCTTCTATGGGACAAAAACTCGAAAAGGGAAACAATTCGTACATCTCTCTTCATCCGGAAAGCAAAGAAGAAGCAGATCGATTATTCGAGGGGCTTTCCCAAGGAGGGAAAATCGAAATGGAAATGGAAGATCAGTTTTGGGGAGATTATTTCGGGAGTTTGATCGACAAATTTGGGATATATTGGATGATAAATTTTAACAAGGATTTTTAATCTATCAGTTGATTTTTTAAAACGCTCAAAAACCAAAACTATGTCTTCGAAAGACCAAACGATTACAGTTGAAACTACCATAAAAGCTCCGGCAGATATAGTTTGGGAGTATTGGACACAACCTCAACACATTGTCAAATGGAATAATGCCTCTCCGGACTGGCATACTCCCCGTGCGGAAAATGATTTGCGCGTGGGCGGGAAGTTTACTTCTCGAATGGAAGCGAAAGATGGCAGTATGGGATTCGATTTTGGAGGGATTTATGATGAAGTGAACACCCACCAAAAAATTGCCTATACTCTGGGAGACGGTCGGAAAGTGGAAATTTTATTTTCCGAAATCGGAAATCATACCACAGTACGGGAGAGTTTTGAACCGGAAAATCAAAACCCCATTAAAATGCAACGACAAGGATGGCAAGCTATTTTGGACAATTTCAAAAAGTATGTCGAAGAGGTTTGAAAATCAATAACAAAAGAAATCACTAAACTAAAATTATGAAAAACCACCAGTTTACCATAGATATCAATGTCCCACGGGAAAAAATATGGCAAATTTTGTGGGATAAGAAAACTTATTCTGCTTGGACTTCTCCCTTTTCAGAAGGCTCCAAAATGGAAACCGATTTGCAGGAAGGAAGCAGAGTTTTCTTTCTTAATGCTGCGGGCGATGCAGGCATGATTTCTATAATTGAAAAGAAAGATGAACCCAATTTTATCTCTTTCCGGCATATCGGAATTATTAAAGACGGAAAAGAAATCACCGAAGGAAAGGAAATTGAAAAATGGACTCCTTCTTATGAAAATTATACTTTAAAAGAAAAAAACGGTATCACGCAGTTGATGGTGGATATAGATATTGATGAAAAGTACAAAGATTTTTTTTATGAGGCCTGGCCCAAAGCTTTGGCCAACGTGAAAAGCTTGTCAGAGCAGAAAGAAAAATAGAAACCGGATAATCTGAAGTCATGAAAAATCAAAAGATAGTACCGTGTTTATTGTTTAGCCCCACAGGAGCCGATATCAAAGAAGCTGTAGATTTTTATGCTTCTGTCTTTGATAATTTTAAAACCAAGAATATCACCTATTACACCAAAGCAAGCGCTGCAGTCTCGGGAATGCCAGAAAATTCTGTGATGACCGTGGAATTTGAAATTGAGGGAATGGATTTTGTTATGCTTAACGGTCCGGAAGCAAAAATGAATCCATCGATTTCTTTTTTTGTCAATTGCGAAACCGAAGCCGAAGTAATCACAATCTGGGATAAGCTTTCCCAGGGCGGGAAAATACTGATGTCTTTGGATAAATATGATTACAGCGATAAATATGGCTGGGTGGAAGATAAATTCGGAATTTCCTGGCAAATCATGTGTACACCCTCCGGCGATTCCTTATCAGAAAAGGATATTCGCCCCAAAATTGTCCCAAATTTAATGTTCACCAACGAAAAATCGGGTAAAGCGAGAAAAGCCATTGATTTTTACACCTCTATTTTCGACGATTCCAAAATAGGTTTTATTGCCATGAATGATAAACCCGGGGCAGCGGGAACGATTGCCTTTGCGGATTTTATGATTGAAAATATATGGTTTTCCGTAATGGATAATCCTCAAAAAACAGATTTTGGTTTTAATGAGTCCATTTCTTTTTATGTAAATTGCAAAGACCAAAAAGAAATCGATTATTTTTGGAAAAAATTGACTGATGAGGGTGGGGAGGAAAGTGTTTGCGGATGGCTGAAAGATCAATTTGGTATTTCTTGGCAGATTGTACCGGAAAATATCAACAAGCTCATTTCTTCCCCGGAAGCGATGCAAGCCATGATGAAAATGAAAAAAATCGACATTCAGACCTTAAAAAATCACGGCAAAAGCTAAAATTCAATCCAGATAGAAATTCAAGTGAACGATTCATTAATCCTAATAATTTAAATATGAAAAAAATCACATTTTTACTCGCTTTATTGTTGGTTCCGGTCTTGAGTACGGCTCAAGAAGACAAAGCATTTCTCTTGGATTATTTCGAAGAAACCCGGGATAATCTGAAAGACCAAATCCGGCGTTTAACTCCGGAGCAAATGAGCTTCAAAGCATCCGAAGAAGATTGGTCGATTGCTCAATGTGTGGAGCACATCATCATGACCGAAAAATCCCTTTTTGAAATGATGAAAAAATTGATGGAACAGCCGGCAAACCCCGAAAGAAAAGATGAAGTTGTTTCCACTGCACAAGAACTTATCGAAGGGATAACGAACAGAAGCCATAAATTCAAGGCGCCGGAAAATCTTCAACCCTCGGGAAAATACACCAATCCGGAAGGAGCCTTTGCCGAGTTTGAAGCACAGCGCGAACAAATTGTGGATTATTTGAAAAACACCGAAGAAGAAGCGCTTCGAAATCACATTACCGACACGCCCATGGGGGTTACGGATGCCTATTATTCCTTTTTGTTTTTGGCCGGTCATACTGCACGGCACACATTGCAAATCAACGAAGTGAAGGAAAATCCGGGCTTTCCGGACTAATTTTATAATCCCCGATAAAAAAATAGAAACATGCTTTGTTTTCGGACGAAGCATGTTTTTTATTTTGAATGTAAAACTAAGGCAGATTGCCTCTTGTTTTTCGTATTTTAGCCTTTTGTCACCGTTAATTTAATATGTCAAAAACCACACCGGAAAATATTCAGATTATTTATGAAGATAATCATTTAATCGCTGTCAATAAACGACCGAGCGATTTAGTACAAGGTGACAAAACCGGAGATCAACCTTTGAGTGAAATCCTGAAAGTTTATCTGAAGAATAAATATGACAAACCCGGGAATGTGTATTTAGGAGTGGTCCATCGACTGGATCGTCCTACAAGTGGAGTGGTTCTGTTTGCAAAAACTTCAAAAGCACTTTCGCGATTGAACCGAATTTTTGCGGAGCGGAAATCCAAAAAGATATATTGGGCAATAGTGAAGAAGCCCGAAGAAGATCGAGGGGAGTTGGTTCACTATTTAAAAAGGAATCCCAAACAAAACAAATCCGTGGCGCATAAAAATGAAGTCCCGGACAGTAAAAAAGCGATATTATCTTATAGAGTCTTAAAGCATTTTGATAAATATGCCTTATTAGAAATTATATTAAAAACGGGAAGACATCATCAAATACGCGCCCAACTCGCAGCAATGGGCTGTCCGATTAAAGGCGATTTGAAATACGGATTTCCACGTAGTAATTCCGATGGGGGAATCCATCTTCACGCCCGGGAATTGAGATTGGAACATCCGGTACGGCGGGAAGAACTCAAATTTATCGCCGATCCCCCTATGGATGCCCTGTGGGATTTGTGTGTATAAGTGTTTTATCTTCAAAAATTTGGTGTTATTTTTGGACAAATAAGCAGGTATGTTTTAAACCATGATCAGCACGGCCGAAATAGAGAAAGAAAATAAAGAAATCGCAAAGCAATATAAAGAGCTTTTGCGGGTGAGTTATCGTACCCTGAGCCCTAAGGACAAAAAGCTTATTCGTGCTGCCTTTGAACTTGCAGTCGAGGCTCATA
Source organism: uncultured Flavobacteriaceae bacterium (assembly GCA_964410335.1). Lineage (GTDB taxonomy): Bacteria > Bacteroidota > Bacteroidia > Flavobacteriales > Flavobacteriaceae > DASSWG01. The sequence goes on from CAYPGZ010000025.1 coordinate 4,375, forward strand.
AAGATCAGCGCAGGAAATCCGGAGAGGCTTATGTTTTTCATCCCATTGCCGTGGCTAAAATTGTAGCTTCCGAAATTGGGTTGGACGCGGTTTCAATTGCCGCTGCATTGCTGCACGATGTGGTGGAGGATACGCGTTACAGCTTGAAAGATATCGAAAAAATGTTTGGTAATACCGTGGCGCGGATTGTGGATGGTCTTACCAAAATTTCACATCTTTCGCACGAGACAGATGTTTCTCTGCAAGCAGAAAATTTCAGAAAAATGCTGTTGACTTTGAATGATGATATTCGGGTCATTATCATAAAAATTGCAGATCGATATCACAACATGCAGACGCTGGATTCGATGCGGGAAGACAAACAGACCAAAATCGCCAGCGAAACCATGTATATCTATGCTCCGCTTGCTCATCGAATAGGTTTGTACAATATCAAAACGGAGTTGGAAGATCTGAGTTTGAAATACATCGAACCGGAAGTATATGAAGATATTCGCACCAAAATACACGAAAGTAAAGAAGAGCAAGACAAATACATTTCTGATTTCACCGAGGTTTTAAAAAAATCTTTGGATAAAGAAGGAATGGAGTATGAAATTAAGGGCAGAACCAAGTCTATTTATTCCATTCGGAAAAAAATGGTTGCTCAGAACGTGCGTTTTGAGGAAGTTTATGACAAATTTGCTGTTCGAATTATCTACAAAAGCACGCCGGAGAGCGAAAAATTTCTTGCTTGGAAAATCTATTCCATCGTTACTGACCATTTCAGACCCAACCCAATGCGTTTGCGCGACTGGATTTCTTCACCAAAATCCACCGGATATGAAGCTTTGCATATTACCGTAATGGGCCCCGGAGGCCGATGGGTGGAAGTGCAAATCCGTAGTGAAAGAATGAATGAAATCGCCGAGAAAGGCTATGCGGCGCATTACAAATATAAACACGGCGAAAAGCAGGAAGATCAAAACCTCGAAGATTGGTTAAACAAATTGCAGGAAGCTTTGGAAAATAGCGAGGTGAATGCTGTTGATTTTGTGGAAGAATTCAAATTGAATTTATATTCCAAAGAAATTTTTGTTTTTACTCCCAAAGGAGATCTGAAATCTTTACCCAAAGGAGCCACTCCGCTTGATTTTGCTTTCAGTATTCACACTGATGTAGGATTGACCACCCGGGGAGCAAAAGTGAATGGCAAACTGGTGCCTTTGAGTACCGAATTGAAGAGTGGTGATCAAGTGCAAATCATTACCTCCGCAAATGCCAAACCCACTTCCAACTGGTTGGATTTTGCCACCACAGGACGTGCCCGTTCTAAGATAAAATCGGTGTTGAAAACCGAAAAAAAGGAAGTGGCCGGATTGGGAAAAGAGGTGTTGATGCGCAAACTGAAATCATTAAAAATCCCTTTCAATAAGAAGTCCATCAACGAAATGGTAGTCTATTTCAAGCTTAAAACCAGTTTGGATTTATTCTACCGTGTGGGTATCGGCACGATCGACAATACTGATTTAAAAAAATATGCCACTTCCCGCAGTAATGCTTTGGTGACATTTTTTAAAAATCGCGTCAGAAAGAAAACCTTTTCCCAAGATCTGGACAAAGAAGAAATCACTACCAATTACGACCAATTGGTCTTTGGAAAAGAAGAGGAGAAACTCGATTACAAATTCGCGAATTGTTGTAATCCCATTCCGGGAGATGACGTGTTTGGATTTGTGACGGTTAATGATGGCATCAAGGTTCATAAAAAAGATTGCCCTAATGCCATTCAGCTTCAGAGCAATTATGCCTATCGGATTATCAGTGCAAAATGGATTGATTCCACTCAGGAAGATTTCAAGGCGGTCATTAAGCTTTCCGGGTTGGACAACCTGGGATTGGTGAGTCAGGTCACGGATATTATTTCCGGAAATATGCACGTGAACATGCGCGACATTGCCTTTAAAAGTAATCAAAGTGTTTTTGAAGGAAAAATTACGGTTATCGTTAAGAATAAAGCTATTCTCAAAAAACTAATGGATAAATTGAAAAAAATTGATGGCATTGATAGAATAACAAGAGAATAAAATAAGGTTTCAGATTTGGGTTGTCGAAATCCAACCGGCAGATCCGCAGAAGCCGCCGAACAAAAAAATAAGCGTAAATTTGCAGCATTGAATTATGGATAGGGAAAACACACATAGAGACGATCAATCGGTTGTAAGAAACGTTTTTACCAAATATTTGGAGGAAAAAGGTCATCGAAAAACACCGGAACGCTATGCGATTCTGCAGGAGATTTATGACCATGATGAACATTTTGATATCGAGACGCTTTACATCACGATGAAAAATAAAAAATATCGGGTGAGCCGTGCCACTTTATACAATACCATTGAATTATTGTTGGGTTGTGGTTTGGTGCGGAAACATCAGTTTGGTAAAAATCAAGCACAATACGAAAAATCATATTTTGACCGTCAGCACGATCATGTGATTTTGACCGATACCGGGGAGGTTATCGAATTTTGCGATCCCCGAATTCAATCTATCAAACAAACCATTGAAGAGGTGTTTGATATTGATATTGCTAAACACTCATTATATTTTTACGGAACACGAAAAAATCAAAGTTCAGAATTATAAAGCACTTCCCAAATCCTGAACTATTTGGGTTAGAACGAGAATCCTCAAAATAATAAACCTCCAATTAACAATAACCAATTCATCAATACATGGCTGTAGATTTGCTGCTCGGGCTTCAATGGGGCGACGAGGGAAAAGGAAAAATTGTAGATGTATTAACATCCAAATACGATATTATCTCCCGTTTTCAAGGTGGGCCAAATGCCGGTCACACATTGGAGTTCGATGGAATAAAACACGTGTTGCACACTATCCCTTCGGGTATTTTCCATAAAAAAGCAGTCAACCTGGTAGGAAATGGTGTGGTCATAGATCCGGTTATTTTTAAAAAAGAACTCGACAAACTAAGCGCCTTCAAGCTCGATTTTGATCCCACAGCTTCGTTGTTGATTTCCCGGAAAGCCCACTTGATTTTACCTACTCATCGGTTGTTGGATGCAGCTTCCGAAACCTCTAAAGGCAAAGCAAAAATCGGTTCTACCCTGAAAGGAATCGGTCCCACATATATGGACAAAACCGGCCGAAATGGAATTCGTGTAGGCGACTTGGAAATGGAGGGTTGGGAAGAAAAATATAGAAGTCTTGCCAACAAGCACGAGGCGATGATTGCTTTTTATGATGTGGATATCCAATACAATTTGGCCGAACTGGAAAAGGAATTTTTTGAAGGAATAAAAGCCTTAAAATCTTTAAAGTTCATCGACTCCGAGGAATATCTTCATAAGGCTCACCAAGAAGGAAAAACCATCCTTGCTGAGGGAGCGCAAGGTTCGTTGCTCGATATTGATTTTGGCACCTATCCTTTTGTTACTTCTTCGAATACTACTGCTGCCGGCGCCTGCACGGGCTTGGGTGTTGCTCCCAACCAAATTGGAGAAGTTTTTGGAGTATTCAAGGCCTATACGACGCGGGTTGGCAGCGGACCATTTCCCACAGAGCTTTTTGATGAAACCGGAAAACGTATGGCCAAGGCCGGGAACGAGTTTGGTGCCACCACCGGAAGACCCAGAAGATGTGGCTGGTTGGATTTGGTCGCTTTGAAATATAGCGTAAAGATAAATGGCGTGACTCAACTCATCATGATGAAAGCCGATGTCCTGAGTGGGTTCAAAAATATCAAAGTCTGTACTTCCTATATTTATAAAGGAAAAGAAATCAACCACCTTCCCTACAACATCGAACCCGAAAACGTAAAACCGGTGTATAAGGAACTCAAAGGTTGGAACGAGGATTTGACGAAAGTGAACGATTCGGAAAAACTCCCCAAAGAATTGAATGACTACATCGAATTTTTAGAGAAAGAACTGCAAGTCCCGATAAAGATCGTTTCCGTTGGACCGGACAGAGTTCAAACTATTATCAGAAATTAATTTTATTCCCTGACAGGCCCAATTTTTAATGTAAAATCTTATTTCTGAGGTGGTTTGCTCGGTCTGATTTCAATCTTGCTCGGTAAGCTCCGCGCATCCATTTTGAATAAATCGACCACCAATTCTCCAATGTCTTCCGGTTGGATTTTCCAGTCGTCTTTTGGACCGGGTTCATTGTTGTTGAAATGCGAGGCCACTGAACCGGGCATAATGGTGGAAACTTTAATATCGCTTTGCCGTAGATCCAACATCACGGCTTGAGTAAAACCAACCACGCCAAACTTACTCGCATTATATGCCGATCCGTTTGCAAAAAAATTGGTTCCTGCCAGACTGGCGATGCTAATAAAATAGCCTTTAGATTTTTTCAACTCTTCCACGGAAGATTTTATAGTGTAAAAAACTCCGGTAAGATTAGTGTCGATGGTTTCTCGCCATTGTTCATCCGTAAGTTCTTCAATGGGCGCATAATGACCGAGACCTGCATTGGCAATTACATAATCTAAAGAACCAAATCGTTTCACACTTTCCCTAACCGATTCCTGTTGATCAATCAAATTTCGCACATCCGATTTCAGCCCTAAGGCTTGCCCCATTCCCAGATCATTTAATTTTTTTGCAGCATCTTCAGCCTTGGTCAACGATCGGCCGGTGATGGTAACATTTACTCCTTCTTTAATCAAAGCTTCAGCAATACCATATCCGATTCCTTTTGTGCCGCCTGTGACCAATGCTGTTTTCGATGATAATTTATTCATGTGATATAAATTTATATTTCACAAAGTTCAATAAAATAAGCCATTTTCCCAGAAGATTAGGTAATAAAATTATCCCAAAATACCTGATTCAGCGATGCGGGAATATTCTTTTGGAATGCCCTAAGACTAAATTTGATTTTTTAGGCACTACTGATTTGAGATACAGAAAAGGAGTAATCCTAAGCTTATTTCAATAAGGGTATTTCGGCTGTGAAATAAGGGCTTTTTGCTATCTTTGCCACCTAATTTCCAACACCATGTCCATTCATAAAACTCTTGAAAAACACATCAAAATTGCTGTCAAAAACCTGCATGAGGTGGATTTAGAAATGGTGGAATTTCAGCCCACGAGAAAGGATTTTGAAGGAGATGTGACCGTAGTGGTTTTTCCAATGTTGAGACAGGTGAAAACCAATCCCGCGGTTTTGGGTGAAGAAATCGGAAAATATTTGGAAGAAAATGTTGCAGAAGTAGCCAAGTTTAATGTGGTGAAAGGGTTTTTGAACCTGGTTTTGAGTGATGCACATTATTTGAAAAATTTCCATCAAATTAGAGCGGAGAAGGATTTTGGGAAAGTTATTTCCGGTGAAAATGCCAAATCGATTATGGTGGAATATTCTTCACCAAACACGAATAAACCCTTGCATTTGGGGCATATCCGAAATATACTTTTGGGACATTCCATTTCAGAAATTCTAAAAGCTTCGGGAAATAAAGTTTTTAAAACTCAAATCATCAACGACCGGGGGATTCATATTTGTAAAAGTATGTTAGCCTGGAAAAAATTCGGCAAGGATGAAACCCCCGAAAGTTCAGGGATGAAAGGGGATAAGTTAGTCGGGAAATACTATGTGGAGTTTGATAAACAATATAAAAAAGAAGTAGAATCTCTTGTTAAAGGAGGAAAATCTGAGGAAGAAGCAAAAAAACAAGCCCCCATACTTCTCGAGGCTCAAAAAATGCTTCAAGCGTGGGAATCGGGCGATCAGGAAACTGTTGCGCTTTGGAAAAAAATGAATCAATGGGTGTATGAAGGGTTTGAAAAAACCTATCGCGAAATAGGGGTGGATTTCGACAAAAACTACTACGAAAGCAACACTTATTTGCTGGGGAAAGAAGTCGTGAAAGAAGGTCTGGAAAAAGAAATTTTTTACAAAAAAGAAGACGGCAGCGTTTGGATTGACCTCACGGACGAAGGCCTGGATGAAAAACTTGTTCTTCGTGCAGACGGCACTGCGGTTTATATGACTCAAGATATCGGGACGGCGATTCAACGCGTGAAGGATTTTCAAGTGGACGGAATGGTGTATACCGTTGGGAATGAACAAGATTACCATTTTAAGGTGCTTTTTTTGATTTTAAAGAAACTCGGCTATGAATGGGCCGAAAACCTTTATCATTTGAGTTATGGTATGGTGGATCTTCCCAGCGGGAAAATGAAAAGTCGAGAAGGAACAGTAGTGGATGCTGATGATTTATTGCAGGAAATGACAGATACCGCAAAATCCATTTCGCAGGAGTTGGGAAAACTTGAAGGCTATTCTGAAGAGGAGAAACACGAGCTCTATAAAATCATCGGATTGGGAGCTTTGAAATATTATATTTTAAAAGTAGATCCGAAAAAACACATCTTGTTTGATCCCCAAGAATCTGTAGATTTTCAAGGAAATACCGGTCCTTTTATTCAGTATACCTATGCCCGGATTCAATCTATACTTCGAAAAGCAAATTTTGATTTTTCCTATAAAATTGAGGAGTATAAGCTTCATGAAAAGGAAAGAGAATTAATAAAAATCCTTGAGGAGTATCCTGAAACTATTGCCCAGGCCTCAGAAAATCACAGTCCTGCTTTAATTGCCAATTTTGTTTATGAGTTGGTAAAATCCTTTAATTCCTTTTATCAAAGCATTCCCATTTTGGGTACACATTCAGAAAAAGAAAAAGTTTTTCGTGTACAACTATCTAACGAAGTGGCCAAAATCATAAAATCTGCATTTGGTTTATTGGGAATAGAAGTTCCGGAAAGAATGTAGTCAATTTTAAACTACTCTAGGAGACAGGCATACGTGCATAATCCTCCGTATCTTTGTGAAAAGCATATTTTTGATGAATTCACAAACTAAAATTCCATATTCTTTATTGGAGCTGGCAACCGTAGGAGAAGGAATCAGCATAAAACAGACTTTTGAAAACAGCCTTGATTTAGCTCAAAAAGCTGAGGAGTACGGATATAAAAGGTTTTGGCTTGCCGAACACCATAACAGCATAAGCATTGCGAGTTCAGCAACCGCGGTGTTGATTGGATATATCGCAGGAGGAACACAAAAAATCAGAGTGGGCTCGGGCGGCATCATGCTTCCCAATCATTCTCCTCTGATTGTTGCCGAACAATTCGGAACTTTGGGATCCATCTATCCCGGCCGAATCGATCTCGGACTGGGAAGAGCTCCCGGCACCGACCAAGTTACGGCTCATGCCATTCGTTCAGATAGGATGCAGTCCGTTTATCGTTTTCCCGAAGAAATAGAAAAAATCCGGCAATATTTTTCAAACGAAAACAGCAGTGCAAAAGTAAGGGCAAATGTGGCAGAAGGTGTCGAAATGCCGATTTATGTCCTTGGTTCCAGCACCGATAGTGCTCATTTGGCGGCATCAAAAGGTTTGCCGTATGTGTTTGCCAGCCATTTTGCGACTACCCATCTTTTTGAGGCTTTGAAAATTTATCGCAATGAATTTCAAGCTTCTGAATTTCTGGATAAACCTTATGTAATGGCCGCGGTGAATGCAATGGTGGCCAATAGCATTGAGGAAGCAGAAGCTATTTCCACTTCCAGTATTCGGATGATGCTGGGCGTAATGACGGGAAATATGGGATACTTGCAACCTCCCATTCCGATGAACCGGGAATTGAGAGAAGTTCAGGCACATCCCGCCATGCAACAAATGTTGAAATATTCCTTTGTTGGAGATAAAAAACGGGTGGAAGCCCAAACTATTGATTTTCTTGAAAAAACCGGTGTAGATGAACTCATGGTTGTTTCACACATTTATGACCATGAAGACAGGCTACGTTCTTTCCGGCTCTTTTCGGAAATAATGAAAAACATATAGTTGTTGAGGAGAGCGAACACTTTCCTCAATTTAAATTGCATCCCGGGAAGGGGATCTTTATAATTCCAACGCCTTTTTCACATCATTGTCCATCAACAATTCCTCGGGGTTTTCGAGGGCTTTTTTCACTTCCACCAAAAAGCCTACGGATTCTTTGCCGTCGATAATACGGTGGTCGTAAGACAAAGCCACGAACATCACGGGACGAATCTCCACATGTCCATCGATGGCCACGGGACGTTCGACGATGTTGTGCATACCCAAAATCCCGCTTTGAGGTGGGTTGATGATTGGTGTGGAAAGCATCGAGCCAAAAACTCCGCCGTTGGAGATGGTAAAAGTCCCACCGGTCATTTCGTCCACGGTGATTTTTCCGTCACGAGCTCTTTCAGCCAAGCGTTTAACTTCTTGCTCGACTCCTCGGAAAGATAAATTTTCGGCGTTACGAATAACCGGTACCATCAAACCTTTTGGTCCTGAAACGGCAATACTGATGTCGTAAAAATTATAAGTGATCATATCTTCCCCATCAATCATACTATTTACGGCCGGGAATTCTTTTAAGGCACGCACAATAGCAAGAGTGAAAAAGGACATAAAACCAAGACTCACCCCATGTTTTTCTTTGAATTCCTCTTTATATTTTTTGCGTATTTCAAAAATTGCCGACATATCCACTTCGTTGAATGTGGTCAACATGGCAGTTTCATTTTTAGCCGCAACAAGTCGCTCGGCTACTCGTCGACGAAGCATGGAAAGTCTTTTTCGCGATTCACTGCGATTACCTCCTGTGGGTGTTCCCATTGAAGGTTGAGCCTTCAACGCATCCTCTTTGGTAATACGACCATCTCTTCCGGTACCTGAAACTTCTTTAGGAGAAATATCTTTTTCGTCTAAAATCTTTTTTGCTGCCGGAGAAGGGGTTCCTGAGGCATAAGTTTCTTTATTCTTTTGCTCTTGGCTGCCGGAATCTTTTTCTTCCTTCCCGCTTTTTTCTTCTTCTTTTTCAGCGGGTTCACTTTCTTTTTCTTGAGCTTTTTCTTCATCACCGGCTTCCGGTTTGGCAGCGTCAGTATCGATCAGGCATACCACTTCACCCACTTTCACCGCATCTCCTTCTTCAGCTTTAAGTGTGATTATCCCACTGGCTTCAGCGGGGAGTTCTAGGGTAGCTTTATCGCTATCTACTTCGGCAATAGGTTGGTCTTTTTCCACATAGTCGCCATCCTCGACGAGCCATTGCGCGATTTCTACTTCGGTGATCGATTCGCCCGGAGAGGGCACTTTCATTTCCAATGCCATGTATGTGTTATTAATGGTTAATCCTTAGTTGTTGATAATTCTATGGGGATATTATTTAAATATCCGTTTATTGTTCCATTGTTGTTTTGTCAAATACTGCATCTATAATCCGCTGATGACGGCGCTTAAATCGCGCGGGACTTCCCGATGCGGGAGAACTGTGGAAACGTTGGCTGCAAATTCTGAAGTTTTTGGTTTCGGGAAAATGCACCAACAAATGAGCATACGCTCCCATATTTCGAGGTTCTTCTTGTGCCCAAACTATATCTTCGGCTTTATTGTATTTTTTAAGGATTTCTCGCATTTCCTCTTTGGGTAAGGGGAAAAGTTGTTCAATCCTGACAAATGCAACATCATCGCGGTTGAGTTCTTCACGTGCTTCTATTAAATCATAATAAAATTTCCCACTACAAAAAACCAGAGTGGTAACCTTGTCTTTTTTTGCTGCCGGATCATCGATGAGCGTTTGAAAACTTCCCTCGGCAAATTCCTCTTTTGTGGAAACTACTTTGGAATGGCGCAAGAGGCTTTTCGGGGTAAAGATAATCAATGGTTTTCTATAATCCGTTTTCATTTGTCTGCGCAAGGCATGAAACATATTTGCCGGCGTGGTACAATTCACGGCAAACATATTGTCGTTTCCGCACAGCTGTAAATAACGTTCCATCCTTGCTGAGGAGTGTTCTGCACCTTGACCTTCATAACCATGAGGCAAGAACATCACCAATCCGTTTTGAATATTCCATTTGTCTTCAGCTGCGGAAATATATTGGTCAATCATGATTTGGGAGCCATTGCTGAAATCACCGAATTGGGCTTCCCAAATGGTCAGGTTGTCCGGTCGAGCCATTGCATAACCATATTCAAAACCAACCACAGCATATTCGGATAAAAGGGAATTATAAATATGAAAATCTCCTTGTTCGCCATCGAGATTTTTTAGGAAAACTACTTTCTCCTCACTGTCCTCTGCTTTGATGACAGCATGCCGATGAGAGAATGTTCCCCGTTCACTATCCTGACCACTCATTCGCACACTATAGCCCTCCTTCAATAAGGTTCCATACGCCAAATGTTCTGCCATGGACCAGTCTAGTTTGTTGGTATCAAAAAACATTTTTCGGCGGTCCTCGATGAGCTTCTGAGTTTTTCGAAAGAATTTTTTATCGCTTGGAAGTTCTGAAATTTTCTTTGCCACATCGGTTAGCAGTTCCATATCCACCTTGGTATCCACCTTCTCATTCATTTTATCGATCAAAGCGATTTCATAATCTTGCCAGGTGTCCTGCATGATAGGCGTAATGACCGTTGTTTCCATTTCTTTGGAACTTTTCAGGTCTTCTTCTAGTTCATTTTTATATTCATCTTCCAGTTTTTTCAGGAATTTATCATCCACAATTCCTTCCTTTTTCAATTTTTCAAAATAAATTTCCCGAACATTTGGATGTTTTCCAATCGCTTTATAGAGTGTAGGTTGCGTAAATCGAGGTTCGTCTCCTTCGTTATGACCGTATTTGCGATACCCCAACAAATCGATAAACACATCTTTTCCGAATTGCATGCGATACTCCAGGGCAAACATGGCGGCGTGCACGACGGCTTCTACATCGTCGGCATTAATGTGTAAAACCGGAGCAGCAGTTACTTTTGCCACATCGGTACAATAAATCGAAGAACGACCTTCGAGATAGTTGGTGGTGAAACCCACTTGGTTGTTTACCACAATATGGATAGTTCCGCCAGTATGGTTTGCTTCCAGTTGTGACATTTGAATGATTTCATAAACAATACCTTGTCCGGCAATAGCCGCATCCCCATGCACGATAATGGGAAGCACTTTTGAAAAATCCTTGTCTTTTCGTAAATCTTGTTTTCCGCGTGCAATTCCTTGAACCACAGCACCTACGGTTTCAAGATGAGAGGGGTTGGGAGCAATATTCAACTGTATGTTTTTTCCGCTGGAAGTTTCCCGAGTGGAAGTCCAACCCAGATGATATTTCACATCCCCGTCAAAAACATCTTTTTCGTAATCTTTACCTTCGAATTCACTAAAAATATCTTTTGCACTTTTCCCGAAAATATTCGTTAAGGTATTCAGTCTTCCGCGGTGTGCCATTCCCATTACAAAATCAGTAACCCCCAGATCTGCCGCACTTTCAATAATAGTATCCAACGCAGGAATAAAACTTTCTCCCCCTTCGAGCGAAAATCTTTTCTGTCCTACGAATTTAGTTTGCAAAAAAGCTTCAAAAGAAACGGCTTGATTGAGTTTTTTGAGGATTTCTTTTTTCTTTTCGTTATCAAAATGAGGTTGGTTGTCATTTTGATTTAACCAATTTTGTATCCATTGAATTTCCTCCGGATTTTGAATATACATATATTCAATCCCGATAGAATCGCAATAAATCTTTTTTAGGTGGGTGATAATATCCGAAAGGGTCATCTTTTCCTTTCCCAGAATTTCACCCGACTCAAAAACGGTATCCAAATCGTCTTTAGTAAGATTGAAATTTTCTAGGTCCAAAGTAGGAGTGTAAGTCCTACGTTCTCTTACCGGATTAGTTTGGGTGAAAAGATGTCCGCGGGAACGGTATGCATTAATCAGTTCCACAACCTGAAATTCTTTTTTCAGGGATTCAGGAATTTCGATTTCTTCTCCATGAGAAGGGGCAAGGGTTTCCAATTCTTCGCGAGAAAAGCCGTTTCCGGAATTTGCGAAATCAAAACCTTGAAAAAATGCACGCCAACTTGGTTCAACAGTATCAGGGTGGCGCAAATATTCGTCGTAAAGTTGTGCGAAATATGCGGTAGATGCCGCATTTAGAAAAGAAAACCTATCCATATTTTGGATTGTGTTTTTGGGGTTTTGAATAAACAATACAAAAGTACTAAATTTTAAAGTTTAAAGCTCCATTTTGAAGGCTAAGGATTTTTGAGTTTGGGGAATCACACTTTTCGCTCCATCAAATCTTTTCCAAATTCTTTCAAAATTGCTTTATGCGTTGCATCGATATTGATTTTTTCGAGTTTTGCAAAAGCCAATTCGGTGTATTTTTTGATTTCCTGTTGGGTGGCTGCTGCGGCTCCGCTTTGTTCAAAAATAGTTTTTACCGTTTCGACTTTTTGTGAAGGATCGTTTGGACTTAAAGAGTATAGATGTTCTAATTGTCGAATTTCGCGTTTGGAGGATTTTTCAACGGTCGATAAATACAAAAATGTTTTCTTGTTTTCGATGATATCACCTCCAACTTGTTTCCCAAATTCTTCGGGGTCACCAAAAGCATCGAGATAGTCATCCTGAAGCTGGAAAGCAATTCCCAGTAAACGCCCGAACTCATATATTTCATCTGCATTTTCCTGAGAAGTATTGGCCACAATCGCCCCCATTTTTAGGGCTGCTCCCACGAGAACAGCAGTTTTATATTCGATCATTTTTAGATAGTCATTCAAACTCACTTCTTCTTGGGCTTCAAAATCTACATCATATTGTTGTCCCTCGCACACTTGAATGGCTGTTTCGGTGAAAAGCTGCGCAAGTTTTCGAAAAGTTTCGCCTTCATAATTTTCGAAAAGCCGATAAGCATTAATCAACATGGCATCTCCGGAAAGTATGGCGGTGTTGATGTCCCATTTTTCGTGTACGGTGATTTTTCCGCGTCGCAACGGAGCTGCGTCCATAATGTCGTCATGAATTAACGAAAAGTTGTGGAACATCTCCACGGCCAAAGCTGCGTCCAGCGCTTTTTTGTGAGAATCGCCAAACACCTCGGCAGCTAGCATTGTCAAAATTGGCCGCAAGCGTTTTCCTCCTGATTTGAGCATATACGATATGGGCTCATAGAGGGTTTTGGGCGATTTCATAGACATTTTTTCCTCAAGATATTGAGAAAAAACTTTGCGATAATGGGCTACGGTGTACATTAAATTCCGGTTTTCGATTGTCTTCGATATGGGGACATGTGTTCAACTATATTTTGAGGCGAAAATAGATTTTTAAATTCGATTTGCACCGGTATTATTTTTTCCCAAGTTCGATAATTTCTAAATTGGAAATTTCCGTTTCGTCGACTTCAAACCTCAACATGGTGCGCACATGGTGGAATCCATATTTCCCCGCTGCTCCCGGGTTCATATGCAATAATTTGAGGTTCTTATCATACATGACTTTCAAAATATGAGAGTGTCCGCAAATAAATAGTTTTGGGGGCTTTGCTTTAATTTCCTCGCGAATAGCAGGAGAATATTTCCCCGGATAACCACCGATATGGGTAATCCAAACATCCACTTTCTCGCAAAAAAAACGGTTGTGCAAGGGAAACTCCTTTCTTATTTCAGCCGAATCGATATTTCCAAAGACTGCTTTCAAAGGATTGATTTTTTTCAATTCATCGGTAACTGAAAGGTCTCCAATATCTCCGGCATGCCAAATCTCATCAGCTTTTTCGGCGTAAGCCAAAATTCGATCATCCATATATCCGTGGGTATCGCTAAGAAGAAGAATTTTTTTCAAAACTGAATTTTACAGAGGGTTGGAAATAGGGATTTAATTTTGGTTTAAATAGCTTTCGCAGCACGGGATAGGTGCAAAATAAAGAAACCCTATCCAATTATCGAAAAGATATGGAATGAGCTTATCAATTCCATTATAGGATTATTCTATCTTTGCTCTGCAAAAATAGGGAATCGTTTGAGGTATTTCATCGAAATTGCATATAATGGCAGTGCTTATCACGGCTGGCAAAAACAACCGGAGCAAATTACAGTTCAAGGGGTTTTGGAAGCCGCTTTGGCCACTGCTCTGCAACAAAAAATCGACACGACCGGCGCAGGAAGAACGGATACAGGCGTTCATGCGCTGCAGTTTTTCGCCCATTTTGATGTAGAGAAAAAGATTGTAGATATCGAAAATCTAATTTATAAATTGAATACCATCTTGCCGGCAGATGTGGCGGTTCGTTCAATTTTTAAAGTAGCAAAGAAAAAACATGCGCGTTTTGATGCTCTTGCAAGAGAATATACTTATTATGTAAACATAAAAAAAGATCCTTTTAAACAAAACTCGGCCTATTATGTCAAAAAGAAACTCGATATTGATTTGATGAACAAGGCGGGGGAAGTTTTGTTGAAATACACCGATTTTCAAACGTTTTCGAAAGTCAAAACTGACGTAAAAACATACAATTGCAAACTAGAATACGCGGTTTGGAAAAAGGAAGGCGATGTATTGGTTTTTAGAATCCGTGCCGACAGATTTTTAAGGAATATGGTGCGTTCTATTGTGGGCACTTTGCTGGATGTGGGAACCGGAAAAACCGAATTGAAGAAAATGGAGAAAATTATCGAAAGCAAAAAACGCAGCAAAGCCGGAAAATCAGTTCCCGCACATGCTTTATTTTTGACTAAAGTTGAATATGATTTTTGAGAGGTGAATTGCCATGAAATCCGAAATAACCAATTAATGAATCTCTAAGAATGGCCAAAACAGGAAAGGCATTTGATTTTAAAATGTTTCGGCGTTTGTTGAAATATACAAATGCCTATAAATGGACCTTCTATTTTGTAGCTTTTTCGGCCATTTTGTTGGCAGGAGTGGCGGTATTACGTCCTTATCTTTCAGGACTTGTCATCGATAAAAGTATAATGCCAAAAGACAATGAAGGCTTATTGTTTTTTATTGTTTTGATGTTGGGTGTCCTCTTGGTGGAAGTGATTTTTCAGTTTTTCTTTATCTATTATGCCAACTGGTTGGGGCAAGAAGTTATCCGAGACATTCGGGTGAACTTGTTCGAACATATGCTGGGTTTCAAAAAACAATATTTTGACAAATCAGCGGTAGGCAGGCTGGTCACTCGCGCAGTAAGTGATATAGAAACCATCGCGAGTATTTTCAGCCAAGGATTGTTCATGATTATCGCCGATCTGCTGAAAATGGTGGTGGTCTTAGGTTTTATGTTTTATCAAAGCTGGCAACTGACGTTGTTGGTATTGGTGGTACTTCCTTTTATTTTATATGCCACCAAAGTTTTTCAACAGAAAATGAAGGTGGCCTTCGAGGAAGTGCGCACGCAAGTGGCAAACCTGAATTCCTTTGTGCAAGAACGAATCACGGGCATGAAGATTCTTCAGATTTTCGGAAGAGAAAAAACAGAATACGAGAATTTTAAAAAAATAAACGACAAGCACCGTCAGGCATGGGTGAAAACTGTTTGGTATAACTCTATTTTTTTTCCGATTGCGGAAATGTCCACTTCCATCACGATCGGACTTTTGGTTTGGTTTGGTGGATTGCGGGTAGTGGAAAGCGATGCAATTTCTCTGGGCTTAATAGTGATGTTTATTCAACTAAGCGAAATGTTGTTTCGCCCTTTGCGTCAAATCGCCGATAAGTTCAATACCCTTCAAATGGGAATGGTTGCTGCCAATCGGGTTTTTGGGATTATGGATACCGATGCGATTATTCATGACAACGGCAAAAAAATTGCCAAACATCTAAAAGGAGAAATCTATTTTGAAAATGTACGTTTTGGATATGTGGAGAAAGAAGAAGTACTAAAAGGGATTTCTTTTAAAGTGATAGCCGGCGAAACTATTGCCATTGTAGGCGCAACCGGAGCAGGAAAAAGTACGATTATCAATCTTTTGAGCCGTTTTTATGAGATAAACAGCGGAAAAATTGAAATTGATGGAACCAATATCCGGGATTTCACCTTGAAATCCCTGCGCGAGGAAATAGCCGTGGTTTTACAAGATGTTTTCCTTTTTGCCGATACAATTATGAACAACATCACCCTGGGAAATTCATCCATCACCGAAAAAGAAGTCATCGAAGCTGCAAAAATAATCGGCGTGCATGATTTCATTTCCACCTTACCCGGCGGATATCACTACAATGTCAAAGAACGTGGAGCGATGCTTTCTTCCGGACAGCGCCAATTGATCGCTTTTTTGCGTGCTTATATGAGCAATCCCAGTATTTTGATTCTTGATGAAGCTACTTCTTCGGTGGATACTCACACTGAAAACCTTATGCAGGAAGCCACCGAAAAACTAACCAGCGGAAGAACTTCTATTGTGATTGCACATCGGCTGGCCACCATCAAAAAAGCCGATAAAATCCTGGTAATGGATGCAGGTAAAATTGTGGAAACCGGCACCCATCGCGAACTTTTACAGAAAGAAGATGGGATTTACCGCAACTTGTATGAAGTGCAATTCATGGCGGAAGAAACAGTTTGAAAATTTCAGCAGAATTGATCTTGAAGCTAACTCCCTTTTTAAAATACTTTCATTTTATAAAAATTGATTTTTACAGCCCCTCTCATATCGTCCAATCAATTTATTTATAGCGATAAAGCCAAACAAGTTGAGATTTTTATTAAGCGAGAAGATTTACTCCATCCCCATATTTCCGGAAATAAATTTCGCAAGTTGAAATATAATCTACAGGAGGCTCGAAAGCAGAAAAAAAAGAAAATTTTGACTTTTGGAGGAGCTTTCTCCAATCATATTTCGGCTATTGCAGCTGCGGGAATGGAATTTGGGTTTGCAAGCATCGGCGTGATCCGAGGGGAAGAGCTGGGGAAAGATCTGAAAAAAACTTTATCCCAAAACCCCACCCTGCAATTTGCTGCTTCCTGCGGGATGGAACTCTTTTTTATAAATAGGGAAAGGTATCGTGAATTCACCCGGAATTTTCAAAATCCAAAAGTGATTTTGGAGGAATTACAAGAGAAATTTGGAGATTTCTATTTGCTTCCGGAAGGGGGCACCAATAAATTGGCCATTAAAGGTTGCGAAGAAATTTTGTCACAAAAAGACCAGTCCTTTGATTATATCTGTTGTCCGGTAGGAACCGGCGGAACCATGTCGGGAATCATTAATGCCTCCTCAAATCATCAAAAAGTCTTGGGTTTCTCAGCGTTGAAAGGAGATTTTTTGAAAGAGGAAATTCAAAAAAACACACCGCATAAAAATTGGGAAATTATTCCGGATTTTCATTTTGGAGGCTACGCGAAAGTGAATAAAAACCTTATCAATTTCCTCAATACCTTTAAAAAGGAATATGGAGTTTCCCTCGATCCCATTTATACCGGAAAGATGATGTTTGGAATTTTCGATTTGCTCGAGAAAGGTTATTTTGGAAAGCATTCCGATATTCTCGCCATCCACACCGGCGGGTTACAAGGAATTGCAGGCATGAACCGGAAATTACAGCAAAAAGCATTGCCCCTCATCGAAGTGTAATACCGGTTTTTTTGCACAAAAATTTTTTATGATTAATTTGGTGCCTTAAAGAAAAAATCATTCCCCAAAAAAACATGCTTACCACAGAGGTCTTAATCGTAGGAAGTGGTCCAGCCGGAGCGAGTACAGCCTATTTTCTTGCCAAAAAAGGAATCCCGGCAATTGTCGTGGAGAAGGAAAGGCTTCCCCGATATAAAACCTGCGGAGGAGGATTGGTATATCGCGGCAGAAATTTGCTCCCTTTTGATGTATCGGAAGCCATTGCCACAGAATTCAGACAAATCGATGTTTATTTTTCAAAGCAGAATCAACATTTGAGGGTAGCGCGCGATTTCCCGATCGTGAGCATGGTGATGCGGGATAGTTTTGATGCTTTAATCCTGGAAAAGGCAAAATCTGAAGGAGCAAAAATTTTTGAAGGAGAAAAGTTGAAATCTATCGAAAGCGGGAAAGGAGAAAAAATAATCACTACCACCAAAAATACGTATCGCACAAAATTTGTTATCGGCGCAGATGGTGTGCTGGGACGTGTGGCAAAACTTTCCGGTTGGAAGGAAGACACCCGCTATTTGATTCCGGCCTTGGAAGTGGAAACAGAAGTGGTTCCGGAAAAATTTGAGTTTTTAAAGCAAGAAGCCCGGTTTGATATCGATATGATTCCCAGAGGATATGCATGGAATTTTCCAAAAAAGAAGCATTTATCCTTGGGAGTGGCGTCCATGAAACGGGGAAAAATTGATTTGAAACATTATTATCGGGAATATCTGAAATCACTGGATATTCGAGAAGAGCATATTTTGAGCGAAAAACTTTATGGATTTCAGATTCCTGTAAAATCCAGAAGAAAGATTTTGGCAAAAAATGCCACCCTTCTTGTGGGCGACGCAGCGGGTTTTGCCGATCCGCTGACTGCCGAAGGAATTTCCAATGCGATTTATTCCGGACGGCTGGCAGCAGAATCTATAGCGGAAGGAAATTCCTCAGGAGAGGAGGTCGAAAAAATATATCATCATAAAATCAAAGAAAAACTGTTGCCCGAGCTTAAATCGGCAAAGTATTTAGCTTCTGTATTTTACAATCAGCGTCGTATTCGCAACTATTTTATCAAAAAAGAAGGCCAAGTTTTTGCGGAATACCTTACGGATATTTTTACCGGAAAAAAACACTATCCGTCTGATTTTGTGGAAGCAGCAAAGAAGAAATTTCGAAAAGCGATTTAAGGAGTGCTTAACCACATATTTTTTATCCATAAAAGATAAGTTATATTCTCAACCCCCTTTGCCATTCTGCTTTTTCGCTAAAATAGTCTACCTTTGAAACCTAAAAATATCTTAAAGAAAATACACTAAAATCATAACAAAAACCTTATTTGGCAGTTATCTATAGAGTCATGATTTTTTTCATATCTAAAGAAAGCATTAATTGACGAATCTAAATCCTTGAATTGAACATCTATGAAGCTTACGAGACTGATAATCTGTTTTTTGTTAATGAGTTTTCTCGTGTCTTGCGGGGCAAAAAAACGGGCAGCCAAACGTAAAAATAAAGCACAAACCGAACAGGTTTCAAAAAGAACTGCTCCTGAAATCAACCGGGAAAAAGAAGTGGCTAAAGACGTATCCACTACAAAATCGACTGATAAACCCGAAACGCCTAAAAAAAGTACCGCGAGCATTACAGATAATTATATTTATGAATATGCCGAAATTGCGATGGAGGAAATGAAGTTGTATGGAATTCCCGCCAGTATCACTCTGGCACAAGGAATTTTGGAATCCGGATCGGGGCAGGGTGAACTTTGTTTGAAATCAAATAATCATTTTGGCATCAAATGTAAAGATTGGGAAGGAGGAAAAGTATATCACGATGATGACGAAAAAGGGGAATGTTTTCGTAAATACAAAGACCCGAAATATTCTTTCCGTGATCACTCCCTTTTTTTGGCAAACAGAGGACGTTATGCTTTTTTGTTTGATTTAGATCCGGACGATTATAAAGCTTGGGCTTACGGATTGAAAAAAGCGGGATATGCCACTGATCCGAAATATCCTGTCAAATTGATAAGCCTTATCGAACGCTATAATCTTACTCATTATGACAATGAGGTTTTGAGAAAATCCAATCCAAAGGCTCGGAAGGGAAAAACTTTCGGAAAAACTTATACGGTAAGAAAAGGAGATACTTTGTACAGCATTTCCCGACGATTTAATTTGAGCGTAAGTGAGTTGAAAAGAATCAACCGCTTGAAAGGCGACGTTATCGAGATAGGGCAGGAGTTGAGAGTGAAGTAAGGAATAAATTTTGACGAGCGATTTTTTTTAATCCAATTTTGGTTTACCAAGAATTATGAAGTACACACGCAGTAGCGCTTTGTTCGCTGAGGCAAAAAAATATCTTCCCGGCGGGGTAAATTCGCCGGTTCGGGCTTTTAATGCCGTGGGAGGAACTCCTGTATTTATTAAAAAAGCCGAAGGAGCTTATCTTTATGACGAGGATGAAAATCGGTATATCGATTATATCGCTTCTTGGGGACCGATGATTTTCGGTCATGCTTATCCTCCCGTTATCCACGCCATTATAGAAAAAACAAAAAAAGGAACTTCTTTTGGAACGCCGACAGAAATCGAAACTGAGATTGCGAAGCTGGCAATTTCCATGGTACCCAATATTGATAAAATTCGTTTTGTAAATAGCGGCACAGAAGCTTGTATGAGTGCAGTGCGACTTGCCCGGGGATACACTAAAAGAGATAAAATCATCAAATTTGCCGGTTGCTATCACGGACATAGCGATTCCTTTTTGATTCAAGCCGGGAGTGGTGCGGCCACCTTTGGCGAACCCAACAGCCCGGGAGTCACCCAAGGAACTGCAAAAGATACGCTCTTGGCAGATTTCAACGATTTGGAAAGTGTGAAAAATTTGATGAAGGCCAATGAAAACGAAATCGCCTGTATCATCTTAGAGCCCGTTCCCGGAAACATGGGCTGCATACTTCCCGAGAAAGGGTTTTTGGAAGGCCTTCGAAAACTCTGTGACGAAAACGGAATCCTTCTGATTTTTGATGAAGTCATGACCGGATTCCGACTTGCAAAAGGAGGCGCCCAGGAATATTTTAATATTCCCGCCGATTTGGTCACTTTCGGAAAAGTGATTGGCGGGGGATTGCCCGTAGGCGCATTTGCCGGGAAAAGCGAGATCATGGATCATCTTGCACCTGACGGACCGGTTTATCAGGCCGGAACTTTAAGCGGGAATCCTTTGGCGATGGCTGCCGGTTGGGCTATGCTCAACGCATTGAACAGTAAACCGGAAACGTATAAAAACCTTGCCGAAAAAACGGCTTATCTTCACCAAGGAATCGAAAAAGCATTAATCGGGAAAGGAAAGGAATTCCGGATAAATCGTATTGGGTCGATGATTTCGGTGCATTTTACCGAAGACAAAGTCGTGGATTTCAAAACCGCCGTAAAAGGAAACAACGAAAGCTTCAAAAAATATTTCCACGGAATGCTGGAGCAGGGAATTTACCTTCCCCCCAGTGCTTTTGAAAGCTACTTTCTGAACGATGCTTTGACTTATGAAGATTTAGACAAAAC
>CAYPGZ010000026.1:0-2080 GCA_964410335.1 uncultured Flavobacteriaceae bacterium
ACCACCTCTGTCAATGTTCAATGAATAAAAAACGATAAAAATATTCGAATGTAATGGAAATACAATACCTGCACGACCTAAACTTCAGCAAACGAAAAAAACACCTCGACGACAAAAAACCCAATTTCTGGATGTTTTTTATCGTAAGTCTTGTCAATCACATCGCGGTCGAAAAAGACTATTATGAATATTTTAAAAACCTACAAAATGCGCCGATCGAAGATAAAAACGAGGTGATCAAACAAGTCTTTAAACTTTTTGAGGAATTTAGGACAAACCAAACCGGAGGAATTACCATAGATAATCTCATCCAAAATTTTTATAACAAAGAAAAAGAGGTTACGAAACACGGAACTTCCAAAAAAACAAAGAGCTACCACCAATTTCTAAAGGAAGCGGAAGCAAGAATGGAATTATTCCTTTTTATGGGATTTAGTCGTAGGTATGAAAATAGGTCAATAGAATTTGAAGCCTATGCCCAGCCCAAATTGGGCGACGATTTTGTGAACCTATTAGGACTAAAATTTAACTTGGAAAATGTGTTTTATAGTCTGGACAAACTTTATTTCAAAGAGTTGCTCTATGATCAAAAAATTCCAAAAAAAAAGGCAAAACAAGAATTGAGCAAAAAGTTCGATTTTGCAAACAACCGCTCGCCTATTATCTTTATAGAATACCCGAGGGAACTGGCCATTTACAAACGTCTTTTAAAAAATTGGCTCCTGATGGAAATCGAAAAAAGAAAAAGGCAGTTCATGCCCTATCTCAAAGAATTTCCCGCCATCTATGACCCCATTATCGATTATGCCAACGGCTTGCTCGACCCCAAGGAAATAAACTACCTCACCGTCAACACGCCCGAATATTACCAATATCCCCAACATATTTTCAAGGGGTTCAAAGGCTTTAAGCTTTTTGAGTACTATGCGGAAACTTTGGTCAGCGAAACACAATTTACTTTTCTGTACCGCTATATGAGGGATGAAGAACGCGAAGATTTCAAAATAGTGGCCGACCCCGGTACTTTTCGCGAATGGTTCGATAACCAAGAATATACAGACCAAACCTATGCCATCAACGGAACGCTGAGCAAAGTCCGCACCAAAGAACGCGAACAAAATTTCAAACTGGTCAAAACCCTGATCGACCAAATGTACGTGGTCACCTAAAAAATGTAAGCCCGGAAAACCTTTACCGCCTACCTATAAGAGTTTCAAAATCTTCCAGCTTCAACCCCAAATATTTGGCGACCTCCCGATTGGTAAGGTATTGATGCGGCTTCTTCCCCAAGGCATTTTTTATTTTTTTTAGAAACTCATAAGCCGAAGACATGCTCGTTTGACGCAATTCGGCCAAATCACGCGCGTCAATCAAACGTAGCGGGTATGTCGGCTTGCTTTCTTTCAACTTTTTGGCGCTAATTTGGTTTTTGCTTCGAACAACTCCACGGGGATTCCATAATACTCAGCCACTTCCTCGTTCGTGATATACTGATGGGAGGCCTTGTCAAAATAGTCCCGGATACGGTTCATCTCACGTTGGGCCGAGCGCAATTGCACCCCTTTCCACAGGCTAATATCTTTCGTGCCGATTATTCGTAAATCAATGTCCATCACATTCATTTTTAATGCTTCAAACATACTAACCTCTTGAAAATATGGAGAATCACTTTTTGAAAAGGATGAGGAAAATCCGACATATTCCATGTCAAATTTTCCCAATATGCTATAAAACAGCCCTTCCACAATAAAAACCATCCAACTTTATGGTATAGGGCATTCAACTCCAACCCTCCGGTATAGCTAAAGTAGGGAAACAAAGATTCGGCGAATTCCTGAAAAGCGTACAAAAACGACACTATACGTCAAAAAAAACACGGGATTACGGAATTCCCCTTAAAAAAAGAATTTTATAAAATAAATCGGGCTTTACAAAAAGGCGACAACCTCCACAAAACCTTGCCCTACATTTGTCCACAGAACGCTCATAAACAGGGCTTTTCATGAAAGAAGCAGAAAAAACACGTATAGGCATGCCATTTTCTGTTTTTGGGAATTCCAAGGCCTTTTGAGCATTCTGT
>CAYPGZ010000026.1:2180-12698 GCA_964410335.1 uncultured Flavobacteriaceae bacterium
CAAAAGTCATTGCTAAAAATAGAAGGCACCCTGGATGGGATGACTTTCTACCGAGATTCCGAGGGCAAATACCTCGTCAAGAAAAAAAGTGAAATCTCGAAGAGCAGGATCGAAAACGATCCGGCTTTTATCCGAACCAGAGAAAACGGCCAAGAGTTTGGCCACGTGGCCACCAGCGGAAAAATATTCCGCAGGGCCATCTCCGGACTGACCTTCGATGTTCGTGACAAAACGATGACCTATCGCTTGTCACAGACCTTGTCGCAGGTCAAAAACAAAGATGCATCCTCTGTCAGAGGAGAGCGGAAGGTGGCCGTTGGTTTGGCAACGCCCGAAGGAAAAGAAGAATTCAAATTCTTCGATTTCAACCAACGGGCAAAGCTAAACAGCGTGCTGAAAACAGACTATACCTTGGATCCCGCGACAGCGGAAATTAACATTCAAGGTTTGGTCCCGGTTCAAAACCTGGGGATCCCACAAGGAGCTACCCATGTCGAAATCAGTGCGGCGCACATGATGTTCGATTTTGAAACGGAAGAAACCCGGTTGGAAATATCCAACGTGGAAACCTTGCCGATAGACAACACCAGTACGGATGTTGCACTAACTTTTGCACAAACCCTGTCGGGTACGGGAAATGAGTATTATTTCCTAAAAATTGCCTGGCATCAAATGTTGAACGGGGAAACCTACCCCTTGAACAACGGAGTTTTCAATGCGCTTCAGCTCATTGAAATTCTGTAAAAAGGGTTTTAAAAAAGTGAAAAGCGTTTGGAGCACATCCAAACGCTTTTTTGCATTGTTGTGCGATTGTATGCGTTCCCTCTCATCAATCTCCCACCAATCTTTTTAAAAAATCCTGAAACAAGCTCGTTTTTTGGGCACTCTGAACTCTGAACTCATAACTCTAAACTTTTATACCGTTTATAAAACTATATTCCATATATTTGCACCCGCCAAAAAATCATCCGAAGACAACTTGTTTTTTTGGCATTAAATCTGCCTAATTACGGGCAAGCTTGAAATTGTTGGAGGAAATATGAAAACGATGAAAGAATACACCATTTCGTTCGTCGGACTGAAACTGGGCAAGCACCATTTCGATTATAAAATTGACAACGCGTTCTTTGCTTTTTTTGATTACGATGAATTCAACGATGCACATGTGGATGCCAGTCTTTTGTTGACCAAAAAGGCCAATATGCTCGAACTGGAATTCAGCATCCGCGGAAGCGTCAACATTAATTGTGATTTGACCAACGTTGCCTATGACCAGGTTGTGGAAGACAAATTGGCGTTGGTGGTTAAATTCGGTGAAGAATTCGATGAAGTGAATGAAGAGTTGCTCATTATTCCCCACGGGGAGCACCAAATTGCAGTGCAGCAATATCTTTATGAAGCCATTGTGCTGGCCGTTCCCGCAAAACGGATACACCCAAAAGTAAAGGACGGCAGCATGGGCGCCGACATATTGAAAAAACTGGAAGAACTCAGCCCAAAAGCAACCGACGAAAGGCAAAACGACGGGGAAACAGACCCCAGATGGAACAAACTAAAAGAATTATTGAACGATAAAAAGTAGAAACCATGGCACATCCTAAAAGAAAAACCTCTAAAACCAGAAGGGACAAAAGAAGAACGCACTACAAAGCAAGCCTTCCTCAAATCGCAAAAGACCCCACTACCGGCGAGGCACACTTGTACCACCGCGCCCACTGGCACGAGGACAAACTGTACTACCGCGGAAAGGTCTTGATTGACAACACCCCGGCAGAAGCTTAATTCTCTTATACCTTATTATATAAACCCTCGTGGATCATGTTTCCGGGAGGGTTTTTGTGTATATGGAAATGAGATTTTGGATGATATCAATTATTCCTTTGATTTCATACTTTTATGCATCCATAAACCCAACTATGAAAAAAAACCATAACTATGCAGACCTGCATCAAGGCGTTTTGATTGCAGATATTCTGGCGGTTCTGGTTTTAAGCCTGCTTGCATTAACTCGGGTTTTTCAAATTGAATCGGTTTTTCTGGGGGTGGTTTTTAATTTGGCTATTCTCCCAAGTATCTTTTTTGTAGGCCTCAGTTTGCTCTACAGCCTTTTTTTATTAATATTCCATAAAAACACAAAAACTGCACGGTATATTCTCTTTTGCAGTTTGTTTGGGATTGCAATAATCCTTTTTATGCAAATGAATTTTCCTTAAATGAAGTAATTGAAAAGGGAGGTGCTTTTTTAAAATTCTATCCCTACCTTTGTCTTTTCAACTTCAAAAAAGGAATTCTTCTTTATGAAATACGACCTTATCAACTCCAAACTTTTTATAGAAAACCGCCGCGATTTTATGGCACAAATGAAGCCCAACAGTCTGGCAGTTTTCAATTCCAACGACATTTACCCCATTGGTGCAGACAGCACCATCCCGTTCCAGCAGGATCGAAATATTTTTTATCTGAGCGGCGTGGATCAAGAAGAGAGTATTTTGGTACTTTTTCCGGATGCTCCCAAACCCCAGCATCGTGAAATCTTATTCCTCACCGAAACCAACGAACATATCGCGGTTTGGGAAGGCGAAAAACTGACCAAAGAAAAAGCCTTCGAAACCTCGGGCGTAAAAACCGTGTATTGGTTGAAGGATTTCCATAAAGTATTCAAGGAGTTAATGGCACAAAGCGACACGGTTTATATCAATACTAACGAGCATTATCGTGCGAATGTGGAAATTGAAACCCGGGAAGACCGATTCAACAAATGGTTGACAGCAAATTTTCCTGCGCACGCCGTAGCCAAAAGCAATCCTATTTTGCAACGCCTGCGCTCCATCAAAAAACAAGAAGAAATCGATTTGATCCAAACCGCCTGCAACATTACCGAAAAAGGTTTCCGCAGGGTTTTGGGTTTTGTAAAACCCGGCGTGTGGGAATATGAAATCGAAGCAGAATTCATGCATGAGTTTCTTCGAAATCGCTCTCGGGGTTTTGCCTACACCCCCATTGTCGCCTCGGGAAATAATGCCAATGTGTTGCACTATATCGAAAACAACAAACAGTGCCGGGAAGGCGACCTGATTTTGTTTGATGTGGGGGCAGAATATGCCAATTATTCCAGCGATATGTCCCGCACAATTCCCGTTTCAGGAAAATTCACCAAACGGCAAAAAGAAGTTTATGATGCTGTACTTCGGGTTAAAGACCAAGCCACAAAGTTGTTGGTTCCCGGAACCCTTTGGGAGGAATATCACAAGGAAGTGGGAAAACTGATGACTTCTGAGCTGCTGAAACTGAAGCTTTTAGACAAAGCCGACGTGCAAAATGAAAATCCGGAGTGGCCTGCTTATAAAAAATATTTCATGCACGGCACCTCACATCACATGGGACTGGACACTCATGATTATGGCCTGCTTCACGAACCTATGCAAGCTAATATGGTATTTACGGTTGAACCCGGTATCTATATCCCCCACGAAGGTTTTGGAATTCGTATCGAAGACGATGTGGTGATTCAGGAAAAAGGCGAGCCCTTCAATTTGATGAAAAATATCCCCATCGAAACGGATGAAATTGAAGACCTTATGAATGCTTAAAGGTGGAGAGGAAGTGCTAATTTCTGTTCCTACCTTCCTTTAATCACAAAAAACCAAATCCAAAGGATATAAATAAGCTGTAAAGGAATTCTTATCCAAAGATAATCCGTTCCTTTTCCGCTGAAATCTGCTTGTTGATAATCCACATTTTTTATCGCGGCATAAATGTTTGCCGGCAGCACGAGAATAAGGAAGGCAATTAATGCACAACCCACTAAAAATTTGTGGTTTCCCCACAATAAAGCAAGGGCAAAAAGAATTTCGAGAACACCGGTGAAATAAACCAGATTGGTTTTGAGGGGCACAAAATCCGGAATCATCAACGCCATGCCTTTGGGGAACATAAAATGACCCAAAGCGGTAAAGAGCAACATGACGGAAAAAGCAATTCTGCCGGCCCGATAGAAATCAAACTCTCCCTGAAAAATTTTGATAATCAGAAGTGAAAGCCCAAATACGATGAGTAAAACAAAAAATGGTTTCATGTTTTTTTTTGACAAAGTAAAGCTTCAAAAACAGGGAAAACAATGAACCCGGGTTAAGAAATTCGCTTTCTGATACGGCTGAGCGCTTGTGGGGTTATTCCAATATAAGAAGCAATATACTTCAACGGGATTTGACGGATAACTTCCGGGCGTTCCCTAAAAAGGTTTACATAACGTTCCTCTGCACTTAACTGCAAAAGGGCGAGTTCTCTTTTTTGTTTTTTCAGAAACAAGCCCTCACTTGCTTTTCGTCCTAAAAGATTTCCGGTGCCGGTTTTTTGATAAACTTCCTGCAAATCTTCATAGGACAACTGCCAAAGATGTGTTTCAGACAAGGTTTGCACATTATAGGTAGAGGGCATTCTGGTCAAAAAAGAATCATAAGCACTAAAGAATTCTCCTTCAAAAGCAAAACCAAAAGTCAGGTCTTGTTCTTCTTCCGGGATATAAAACCGGACAATTCCCTTTTTGATAAAAGACAAGTGGTTTTCGATTTGCCCTTTTTCCAAAAGCAAGGCCTTTTTCGGAAATTCCTTTTTGACCAGTTTTGAGGAAAAAAACTGCCAATCTTCGTCGCTTTGGGGTTGCAACCGGTCAAAAAAATGCCTGATGTTTTCCATTCGCAAATATTCTGAAATCACTTCTTCATCGGAAAACCCTTTTCCATCCAGTCTTTTTCGATGTTGGTCGGGATATTCAAAAGCTTGTGGTTTTCAAAACCCAACTCGTTCAGCAGTTCAAAAGCGGGACGGATGTTGGGGCACATTTTCGTAGGACAACAGCCGCAGTAGATAACGATTTCAGCATCTTTATCGAGCTGTTCAAGAAACTTTTTTAAAGCAGCTAAGTTTTCTTCCTTTCCTGCCGGCCCGAACCATATTGAATTTTTTATGCCTCCTTCATAAGGCAAACCGTACATCCCATCAGGATTTACGGCAAGAATAAGCGGATCGTTTTTTTCCTCTGAATCATTTAAGATTTCAGCAAGAGATTCGGGTTCCATCAATTGGGTTTCGTCCCAAGGATCTTTTTCTTGCGCCGAAATAGGGTGGGTGATAAATAAGAGCGAACCCAAAATCAGAATGGTTATACACTTGATTTTCATCTTTTTTTTATTATAAAAATTATACAAAACTCATACTCAAAACGCGCCCCATCCGCGTGCTTTTAATGGAATTTTTTCATTTGCGCGGGTAATCAAATGCAGGCCTTCCTTTTCTGAAGTCATGTGCCCGATAACCGTAAAATTGGGATTTCCTTTTATTTTGTCATAATCGTTTTGCGAGATTGTGAACAGCAGTTCATAATCTTCGCCTCCGCTCAAGGCAACGGTGGTGCTATCGAGATTAAACTCTTCACAAACGGAAATCATCATCGGGTCGAGCGGAATTTTTTCCTCATAAAGATTTACCCCGGTTTTCGAATTTTTGCAAAGATGTATGGTTTCGGAAGAAAGTCCATCGCTGATATCCATCATCGAAGTCGGTTTCAGTTTTAATTGCTCAAACAATTTGGGAATATCCTTACGGGCTTCGGGCTTCAGTTGGCGTTCTATAATGTAGGTATAGGGTTCCAAATCGGGTTGATTTCCGGGATTGACTTTAAACACTTCTTTTTCGCGTTCCAAAACTTGCAATCCCATATAGGCCGACCCCAAATCGCCGGTCACCACGAGTAAATCATTGGGTTGTGCCCCACTTCGATACACAATATTTTCCTTTTTTGCTTTTCCTATTGCGGTCACGCTTATCAACAATCCCGAGGTAGAGGAAGTGGTGTCTCCTCCCACCAAGTCCACGTGGTATAATTTTGTAGCCTGCAATATTCCCGCATATAACTCTTCCAGGGCCTCCACGGGAAAACGGTTTGAAACAGCAATCGAAACCGTGATTTGTGTGGCTTCGGCATTCATGGCATAAATATCCGAAAGATTAACCATTACCGCTTTATATCCGAGATGCTTCAAAGGCATAAAAGCCAAATCAAAGTGTATTCCTTCTATCAAAAAATCGGTGGACACCAGGGTTTGATCTCCTTCAAAATCCATAACCGCAGCATCGTCTCCAACTCCTTTAATGGTCGTTTTTTGTTTAATTTCGAAATGTTCGGTTAAGTGATTGATAAGTCCAAATTCTCCCAATTCTGAGAGACTCGTTCTTTCTCCAGGCTTGTCTTCCAACATACTAAAAAAATATTCGTTTTCGCTTTAAAACAAAAGTATGGTTTTCAGGCTAATTAACTTCCTTTTTATTCCATGCATTTTGAAAAAGCTTTTTCAAATTTTATTTACTAATTTTATTCTATGAACTCTTTAAACACTTTTCATACCCTCAGCCTATGAAATTCAAAAACTTATTTCTCGCTTTTTGTCTAGTGATTCTTTGTTGTAATTGCAGCAAAGATGACGACAAAACCGCTCCCAACAATCCGCCGAGTGGCGGGCCTCAATTTCCTTGTGAAAATGGAATGGCCGGAATTTTCCCTTGTGAAGGCTATGATCTGATGGCCCATATCGATTTGAAAACCTTTGGCTCCAATTCCGGAAGTGATTGTTGGGGTTGGACCGATCCCTCCACAGGGAAAGAATATGCCCTCGTAGGTCTGGACGACGGAACGGCATTTGTGGATATTTCTCAAGCTTCTAATCCTATTTATTTAGGCAAACTTCCCACCGTTAATTTTCCAAGTGCATGGCGGGATATCAAAACCTATCAGCATTATGCTTTTATAGTGAGTGAAGCTCAAAATTATGGCATGCAAGTTTTTGATTTGAACAGGCTGCGAAATGTGGAAAATCCTCCTGTGGAATTCACCGTAAATGCCCACTTTCAAGGTTTTGGAAGCGCACACAATATTGCCATCAATGAGGAAACAGGCTATGCCTATGTTGTGGGAAGTTCTTCGTATGTGGGAGGCCCGATTTTTATTAATATTCAAAATCCTCTCAATCCCGTGCTGGAAGGCGGTTATCCCGGAAAAGCCTATACGCATGATGCCCAAATCCTAATCTATAATGGCCCGGATACTGAGCATCAAGGAAAAGAAATACTCTTTGGCAGTAATGAAACTAAACTTGTAATTCTCGATGTTACCGATAAATCCAATCCTGTTTTTATTTCTGAAATCGGATATCAAAATATCGGGTACACCCATCAATCATGGTTAACCGAGGATCAGCAATTCCTTTTGATGGGGGATGAATTCGATGAAAATAACTTTGGTTTTAACACCCGAACTATAGTTTTTGATATTAAGGATTTGGACAAACCTGCTGTGAATTTTGAATATCTTGGACCAACTCCGGCCATAGATCATAATGGGTATATAAAAGGAAATACATTTTATCTCGCCAATTATTCTGCAGGTTTACGCATGATAAACCTCTCGGAAATCGAAACAGGAAATATGGAGGAAATTGGTTTTTTTGACACTTATCCCGAAGATAATGCTCCTGCATTTAATGGAGTGTGGAGTGTATATCCGTTTTTTGAAAGCGAAAACATCGTCATCAGTGATATTAATCGCGGACTTTTTATTATCAAAAAAAAGTAAATTTCAATAAAGTCTATCCTTTTCATTAGCTTTGAACTTATTTACCTGAAAAAACTTTGTCATGAAAAAAACATTATTTCTTTTCTTATTTTTATCGATAAATGTAAGCTTTGCTCAAACTCCTTGTGTAAACGGGATGGCCGGAATTTATCCCTGTAGCGGATATGACCTGATGGCTCATCTCGACCTGAACACCCTCAATGCTTCCTCCGGCAACGATTCCTGGGGATGGACAGACCCTTCCGATGGAAAAGAATATGCCCTTATGGGATTGAACAACGGCACTGCTTTTATCGACATTTCTGATCCTGTGAATCCGGTTTATCTGGGAAAATTGCCTACTCATTCCGGCAACAGCACATGGCGCGATATTAAAGTTTATAAAAACCACGCCTTTATCGTGAGTGAAGAAACCTGTCATGGCATGCAGGTTTTTGATCTTACCCGTTTGCGCAATGTGCCAAACCCGCCCGAAACTTTTACCGAAGATGCTCATTATGAATTCGTTCCCGGAAATTGTGACCCCAATTCTTCCGCAACTTATGAAAGTGCACACAACATTGCCATCAACGAAGATACAGGTTATGCTTATGCCATCGGCACGAATACCTATAATGGCGGCCCGCATTTTATCAATATTCAAAATCCAACCAATCCGGTAGCTGCAGGTGGTTTTAGTGCAGAAGGTTATACCCACGATGCTCAAATTGTGATTTATAACGGTCCGGACATTGATTATCTCGGAAAAGAAATCTTTTTTGGAAGCAATGAAGATGAGTTGGTTATCGTGGACGTTACCGATAAATCTTCCCCTCAAACCATTTCCACAATTAACTACGCTGATGTGGGATATACGCATCAATCCTGGCTCACCGGGGATCAACGTTATCTGTTGATGGGAGATGAATTTGATGAAAGCTTAGTGGGGTTCAACACACGAACCATTATTTTTGACCTGCTCGATCTGGACAATCCCGTGGTGGATTTTGAATATTTTGGCCCCACTCCTGCTATCGACCATAATGGATATATAAAAGGAAACACTTTTTATCTTTCCAATTATACCGCCGGAATCCGAATCGTGGATATAACCGATATCGCAAACCAAAATATGACCGAAATCGGTTTTTTTGACACGTATCCCGCCGACAATAGTGTGGCCTTTGATGGGGTCTGGAGTAATTATCCTTTTTTTGCAAGTGGCAATATTGTGGTCAGTGATATTAATAGTGGATTTTTCTTGATTAGGGATAGTAATGCCGCGACGGAAGAAATAAAAACACAAAACACATTTGCGGTTTACCCCAATCCGGCAAAGGATATACTGCATATTGTTTCAGAAATTAATCCGATAAACTCCATCGATATATACAATATGTTGGGGCAAAAAATTATGGACTATAAATTTTCCGGAAAACTAAACCAAGAACTCGATATTTCGACCCTTGACTCCGGAGTTTATATGATTAGTGTAAACAAAACTTCCTCCAATCGTCTAATTATCAAATAGAGTCCGCATTGAAAAATTTAGGAAAAAACATCCCCAAGCTTTGGATATTTGCGGGAATATTTTTACTTGTTTCTTGTCAAAAAGACGATACAGACCCGCAAATTCCGCCGCCGTCCTCAGGCTTTTCAGGTGAAATAGATACCCTCTTAACTTTAGGCGGCAAAGAAGAAGACGATGCCCTTTCCGTGGCGAAATCCAAGGATGGAAGCTTCGCCGTGTTGGGATTTGCTCAAAGTATGGACGGAGATGTTTCCGGAAAAACTTCCATCGACAGTGATTATTGGGTGATAAAATTTTCTTCTGAAGGAAAAATGCTTTGGAACAAAACCTACGGCGGAACCGATGATGACCGGGGGCAGGAAATCATCGCCACCCAAGATGGAGGATATGCGATTTTGGGTTTTAGCAAAAGTGATGATAGAGATGTTTCCACTAACAATGGTTTTCATGACTACTGGATTGCTAAACTTTCTGCTTCCGGCGATATAGAATGGGAAAAAAGTTTTGGTTATCCCGGAAGCGATCAGGGTCATTCGCTCATTCAAACACGCGACAACGGATATTTTCTCGTGGGCTTTTTGGATGTTACTGCCAGTGACGGACAGGGGAACGATCCTCCGAAAACTGAGGAAGCCGGCAAAATATTACAAAATTCCCTGCATGGAGTAGGAGAATTTTGGGGAATAAAATTGGATGCCGAGGGAAATAAGCAATGGAGTTACTACTATGGCGGCACAAACAACGACCGTAGTTTTGGCGTTTTGCAAACCCAAGATGATGGATATATCATGGTAGGACATTCCGAAAGTGATGATTTTGACATTACCGACCCTCAGGGAAGTTATGATGTTTGGGTAGTGCGCCTGAACAAGGCGGGAAAAATGCTCTGGCAAAAGAATTTTGGCGGTTCAGGAATCGAAATCGGATATGCGGTCACGTCCACAGAAGATGGGAATTTCATTGTTGTGGGCGACACTCGTAGTGCAGATAAAGATATATCCACCCCACTTGGAAATGCAGATTTTTGGGTCATAAAATTCGACCCGAACGGAAATATGATTTGGGAAAAAACCTATGGCGGCTCAAACTTCGAATCGGCAAGGACCATAAAACCCATGGGAGATGGTAATTTTTTGATCGCCGGTAGTTCTCGGAGTTTCGATGGGGATTTAACAGAAAATAAAGGCAAAAATGATTGTTGGGCCATCATCATCGATTCTGAGGGAAATTTGAAATGGCAACGCAGCATTGGCGGCAGCGAAATCGATATGATTAATGACGCCATTGTCCTGGAAGATAACTCCATCGTGCTGGTTGGAAGTTCCCAAAGCAGTAACGGAGATATCCCGGAAAATAAAGGCTCCAAAGATGTATTGGTCAT
>CAYPGZ010000026.1:12798-15908 GCA_964410335.1 uncultured Flavobacteriaceae bacterium
CCCCCGCAAATTACAAAAGGTACCCTCGAAATAGTTTTTGACAACAAAGTAGGCGATTCCGATTTGGTGCTGGACTCCGGAACTTACACCAATT
The DNA here is from genome assembly GCA_964410335.1 of uncultured Flavobacteriaceae bacterium. Taxonomy (GTDB): domain Bacteria; phylum Bacteroidota; class Bacteroidia; order Flavobacteriales; family Flavobacteriaceae; genus DASSWG01. The sequence continues at coordinate 12,893 of CAYPGZ010000026.1, forward strand.
CAAGCGGAGAAGATTACTCGGTTTCAAAATTTAAATACCTCATTAGCAATATTGTACTGATAGATGTGAATAATAATGAATTTGTTTACCCCAAATCGGAAAGTTATTTTATTATCGATGAGGCAACTCCCTCCACCACCCGAATTCAACTTTCAGACATTCAGGGCGGAGAATACAGCGCAATCAAATTTGGGGTAGGTGTTTCTCAATCGGAATATCCCTTGGAAGGCGCCAACTTTATTCCCGAAGCCGAACCGGACATGATTTGGGACTGGACTGCGGGTTTTATCTTTTTAAAAATGGAAGGAGAATATTCCACGGGAGGCTCTTCCGGTTTTTTTGCTTACCACATGGGAAGTCACGGTACTCACTTGGATAATTACCGCGAAGTGGAGCTTGAGTTTCCTCAAATTTTAAAAATAAACGATCAGACACACGCCGAACTCAGCGTAGAAACCGATGTGGCAAAAATATTCGATTCAGAAAACACCCTCTCGCTGTCAGAAAATGACAATGTGCAAGTGGACCCGGTTTATGCACCACAAATTGCCGATAATTTTCAAACGGCTTTTTCCGTTTTAGAAATAGGGCAAACCCCGGTAGAATAAATTAAAAAGAAAGTGAATTAGATAGAAATTCTTTCTGTTGAAATGAAATCAGATTGCTTTTCCTTTATAAAAAATCATGTATAAAAATCTATGGAAAATAGCACTTTTCTTGATGCTTGTCGGCTGTAGCAAAGACGAGCAGAAGGAAGAATATGTAGAAATTCCGGAGAATAATCCTTTGGATTTTGTCATTCCGACTAACTTTCCGGATCCTTCCTACGATTTTTCTCTAAATCCTCCCACTGAGAAGGGATTTGCACTGGGAAAAGAACTTTTTTATGAAGGCCGTTTGTCTTCCACCGGCGTAATTTCTTGCGGATTTTGTCATATTCAGGACTTTGCTTTCACCCATCACGAACACATTGTCAGTCACGGCGTAAATGGGGCTTTGGGCACGAGGAACGCACCTTCTTTGGCCAATATGGCGTTTTTAAAAGATTTTATGTGGGATGGATCTGTCGAACATTTAGACTTGCAACCGGTGGTTCCCATTACTGCCGAAGTAGAGATGAATGAAAGCATAAATAATGTTCTTCGAAAATTAAAAGAAGATCCGAAGTATGTCAAAATGTTTGCCGAAGCTTTTGAAAACGACACCATTTCTGCAAAAAACATGTTGAGTGCCCTTTCACAATTTGTAACAATGATGGTCTCGGCCAACACAAAATATGACCGTGTGGTTCGCGGAGAAGGAGATTTTTTCACTTCCGAAGAAGAACAAGGAAAAAAGCTTTTTGAACAAAAATGTGCCACTTGTCACGCCGGAGTTTTATTTACCGATCAATCCTATCGCAACAATGGATTATCCATTGACCCAAAATACAATGACATCGGTAGGATGAACGTCACCGGTCTGGAAACCGATAAATACAAATTCCGAGTTCCCGGTCTTAGAAATGTAGCCATCACTTTCCCCTATATGCATGACGGCCGTTTTCGCACGCTTTTAGAGGTCTTGGATCACTATGATTCGGGCATGGTTTTCACCCAAAACCTAGACCCTATTTTTCAAGAAGGACCGACCTTAGGAATTCCTCTTACTGAAGAAGAAAAAATTAAAATCATTGCTTTTTTAGAAACCCTCACCGATGATGATTTTATTTTTGACGAACGTTTCTCCGAGTTCTGAAAGAATTGATTTTAAATCACAAAGCCTTTTTTATACCACGGAATAAATCGTATTTTTGCAACCCTTTTTAAGGAGAAGATTATTTAGCACAGTAGAGCCAAAAACGGACAATCAAGCCCCAATTTATGAATATTACCAGAGAAAACATCGACGAATTGAACGCAGTAATCAAAGTTGACATCCACAAGAATGATTACGAGCAGAAAGTAGAAAAAATCTTGAAAGATTATCGTAAAACCGCAAATATCCCCGGTTTTAGGAAAGGACATGTTCCTATGGGAATGGTCAAAAAACAATATGGAAAAGCAGTCTTGGTGGATGAGGTCAACAAACTCCTGCAAGATGCCCTGAACAAATACCTCACCGAAGAAAAACTGGATGTTTTAGGAAATCCACTACCCAAAGAACAAGAGAACTTCAGCTGGGACAATGACGATTATTCATTTGAATTCGAATTGGGATTATCCCCACAATTTGAAGTCAATTTGAAAACCAAAAAACCTATTGTTCACTATAAAATTGTGGCCGATAAAAAAGCCATCGACAATCAAGTTAAGGCTATTCAAAAACAATATGGAAAGCTGGTTTCAAAATCCAAATTGGAAAAAGAGGATCTTGTAACCGGAATTTTCAAAAACGAAGAAGAAGAAATTGAAAACACGGCCACCTTTCCTCTGGAAAAACTGAAAGGAAAAAAGAACCTTGACAAATTCATCGGCGCAAAACCGGGAGACATTATCAGCCTGAAAACCAAAGATTTGTTTGAGGACGACCACGATTTGATGGAATATCTGAAAGTGGATCACGACAAAGCTCACCATCTGGATATTGGGGTAACTTTTGAAATTACCGAAGCCAATACTCAGGAACCGGCCGAGTTGAACCAAGAGCTTTTTGATAAACTTTTTGGGGAAGGCGTCGTGAAAAACGAAAAAGAATTAAGAGAAAAAATCAAGGAAGACAGCGAAAAACAATTCCAGCAACACAGTGATCAAAAATTGTTGAACGATGTTTCTGAGGCTTTAATCGAAAACACAAAATTTGATTTGCCCAAGGAATTTCTTCAAAAATGGATTCAAGTTTCCGGCGAAAAAGAATTGACAGAAGAAGAAGCCAAAGAAGAGTATGAACGTAGCGAAAAAGGACTGCGCTATCAGCTGATCGAAGGAAAAATCATGGAAGAGAATAATCTTGGTGTTAATTTTGAGGAGATCAAAAAAAGCATGGACGACCGCATCAGAATGCAAATGGCACAATTTGGGCAAACCAATATTACCCA
>CAYPGZ010000026.1:16008-24930 GCA_964410335.1 uncultured Flavobacteriaceae bacterium
CGTATTTTTTCAACACCATAACCCTTTTTAAGCCAATATGGATATCGGAAAAGAATTTAAAAATTTCGCTATAAAAGACCAGGGCATCAGCAGCTTATATTATAACCAAATCATAAGCAGCATGGTGCCCATGGGGATGACTCCCAACATTATCGAAGAGCGTCAGATGAACGCAGTGGCTATGGATGTTTTTTCGCGCCTGATGATGGATAGGATTATTTTTTTGGGAACCCCCATTAATGATCATGTTGCCAATATCATTCAAGCACAACTGCTCTTTTTGGAAAGCACAGATGCCGCAAAAGACATCCAGATTTATATCAATTCTCCGGGGGGAAGCGTGTATGCGGGATTGGGCATTTATGACACCATGCAATTTATCAAACCCCATATCGCCACAATCTGTACGGGAATGGCTGCATCGATGGCCGCTGTTTTGCTTTGTGCCGGCGAAAAAGGAAAACGCAGCGCCCTGCCTCATGCACGGATTATGATCCATCAACCCATGGGTGGCGCTCAAGGACAAGCCAGTGATATCGAAATTACGGCGCGTGAAATCCTATCGCTGAAAAAAGAATTATATGATATTATCGCCAAACATAGCGGTCAAACTTATGAAAAAGTGAATGAAGACAGTGATCGCGATTATTGGATGAAAGCCGGACAAGCAAAAGAATACGGAATGGTAGATGAAGTGCTTGTTAGGGAGAAATAGACGTGAGATTTGAGAGGAGAGTATTTTTTTTGAATACTCCGCCTTCTAAAAACTATTGAAACAAAGAAAATGGCAAAAGAAACCTTGGAATGTTCATTTTGCGGGAGAAAAAAACCCGAAACCAACCTGCTGATTGCCGGTTTGGATGCCCATATCTGTGACCGTTGTATCGAACAGGCCCACGGAATTGTCATGGAAGAATCCAAGCAAGACGACAAGCAAGAATTGAGCTCGGAATTGATGTTGAGAAAACCCAAGGCCATCAAAGCTTTTTTGGACGAATACATCATCGGACAAGAACACACAAAAAAAATCATGTCCGTCGCGGTTTATAATCATTACAAAAGACTTTTACAACCCGAATCTAAAGACGATATCGAAATCCAGAAAAGCAACATCATAATGGTAGGCCCTACGGGGACGGGAAAAACCCTTATCGCACGCAGTATATCAAAAATGCTGAATGTACCGCTGGCCATTGTGGATGCCACCGTTCTTACCGAAGCCGGATATGTGGGAGAAGACGTCGAAAATATCCTGACAAAATTATTGGCTGCAGCGGATTACAATCTCGAAAAAGCAGAACGCGGAATCGTTTTTATCGATGAGATAGACAAAATTTCCCGCAAGAATGATAATCCTTCCATTACCCGTGATGTTTCCGGAGAAGGCGTACAACAAGCTTTGTTAAAACTGTTGGAAGGAACCACGGTGAATGTGCCCCCAAAAGGAGGAAGAAAACATCCCGATCAAAAATTTATCGAAGTCAATACCGAGAATATTTTGTTTATTGCCGGTGGGGCGTTTGATGGAATTGAACGTATTATTTCTAAACGCTTAAACCTGCAAGCCGTTGGATATTCTGCATCCAAAAATGAAGGTGTTTACGACAAGGAAAATCTATTGAGATATATCATTCCAAAAGATTTAAAAGATTTTGGCTTGATTCCGGAAATTATCGGACGTTTGCCGGTACTTACTTATATGGAGGAACTCGATGCGGGCGCACTTCGTCAAATCCTTACCGAACCCAAAAACGCCATCATTAAACAATATCAAAAATTGTTTGAAATGGATGATATCAAGTTCGAAATCACCGAAGGAGCATTGGATTATATCGTCAAAAAAGCAATTGAGTACAAACTCGGCGCACGCGGTTTACGCTCATTATGTGAAACCATTCTCACCGATGCCATGTTCGAACTGCCCGAAAGCGGCATTACCGAGCTGAAGGTCACTAAATCCTATGTGGAAAAAGCACTCAGCCAACTGACGATAAACAAATTAAAAGCAGCTTCCTAAATCCCATAGATTTTGGAAATCTGCTATTTATAAAAAAACCCGCTTCTGAAAAAGAGCGGGTTTTTTTGGTATCAAACTCATTTGGACTATTGAGAATATCGCCCATGAGTTTATCATTATATATCAGTGGATTTTACATCATCCCCGGCATTCCACCGCCCATTCCTCCGGGCATTCCGCCGCCGTCGTTTTCTTCTTTGATATCCACCAACGCACATTCAGTGGTCAAAATCATTCCGGCAACTGAAGCTGCGTTTTCCAAGGCTACACGGGTTACTTTTTTCGGGTCAATGATTCCCGCTTTCAGCATATCCACATAGGTTTCGGACTTAGCATCAAAACCTTTTTTGCCTTCCATAACTTTATTCAATACAACGGAACCTTCGTTTCCTGCATTTTCCACGATGATGCGCAAAGGTGCTTCAATCGCACGACTCACGATGTTGATTCCCGTAGCTTCATCGGTGTTTTCTGCTTTAAGGTTTTTCAAGGCAGATTTAGCACGAACTAAAGCCACCCCTCCACCGGCAACAATACCTTCTTCCACGGCAGCACGTGTGGCGTGCAGAGCATCATCAACGCGGTCTTTTTTCTCTTTCATTTCCACCTCAGAAGCAGCTCCTACATAAAGTACGGCCACCCCTCCGGCCAATTTAGCCAGACGCTCTTGCAGCTTTTCTTTGTCATAATCGCTGGTGGTCGTTTCGATTTGGGCTTTGATTTGGTTCACACGATTTTTAATCATATCGTTTTCGCCCGCACCGTTCACAATGGTAGTGTTATCCTTATCTATAGATACTTTTTCAGCAGTACCAAGCTGATCCATTGTCGCATTTTCCAAAGTGAAACCTCGCTCTTCTGAAATCACGGTTCCTCCGGTTAAAATTGCTATGTCTTCCAGCATGGCTTTTCTGCGGTCGCCAAAACCGGGTGCTTTTACGGCAGCAATTTTTAATGACCCGCGAAGTTTATTAACCACTAACGTAGCCAAAGCTTCTCCATCAACATCTTCTGCAATAATCAAAAGAGGTTTTCCGGCTTTTGCCACAGGCTCTAAAATGGGAAGTAAATCTTTCATTGTGGAGATTTTCTTGTCACAAATCAAGATGTAGGGATCTTCCAAATCAGCAGTCATTTTCTCGCTGTCGGTAACGAAATAAGGAGAAAGATATCCGCGGTCAAACTGCATTCCTTCCACCACTTCAACAGTGGTTTCAGTACCTTTTGCTTCTTCCACGGTAATTACTCCTTCTTTACCCACTTTGCTAAAAGCCTGGGCAATCAAATCGCCAATCAAATCGTCGTTATTGGCCGAAATAGAAGCCACTTGCTTGATTTGCTCCGAAGAATCACCGACTTCCTTTTTTTGTTTGTCGAGGTCTTCTGTGATAGCCTTCACCGCTTTATCGATTCCGCGTTTCAAATCCATTGGATTTGCACCGGCAGCCACGTTTTTCAAGCCTTCTTTTACGATGGCTTGTGCCAAAACGGTTGCGGTAGTGGTTCCATCTCCTGCCAAATCATTGGTTTTGGAAGCCACTTCTTTCACCATTTGTGCTCCCATGTTTTCCAATGGATTTTCCAACTCAATTTCCTTCGCAACAGTTACCCCATCTTTGGTAACGGTTGGTGCGCCAAATGATTTACTGATAATTACATTGCGCCCTTTGGGCCCTAAAGTCACTTTTACGGCATTTGCCAACGCGTCAACACCTCTTTTGATGCCGTCGCGAGACTCAATGTCAAATTTTATGTCTTTTGCCATTTTTTACTGCGTTAATTGTTATGGTTAAAAGTTAATTTTTTTGATGAAATTTACACGATTGCAAGAATATCATCTTCCCGCATCATGAGATAGTCTGTGCCGTCAAGTTTAAGTTCGGTGCCGGCATATTTCCCGTAAAGGACCATGTCGCCCACTTTTACGGTCATTTCATGTTTTTTGGTGCCCTTACCTACGGCTACTACTTTTCCGCGTTGTGGTTTTTCCTTGGCGGTCTCAGGAATAAAAATCCCTGATTCGGTCTGGGTTTCGGCAGCTTGAGGCTCTATCAGCACACGATCTGCCAAAGGTTTGATTTTTACTTTCATGTTGAAAAAAACAATTTTAGTTTATGTTTTGATATGGATTTTTTTGGCAACCGATTCCAAAAGTATGCCAAGGCAAAGAGACTGACATTTTTTAAAAAGATAATGCCAGCTTGTCAGATTGGTTAATTGGGATTCGTTAATTCGGGATTCGGGATTCGGGTTTCATAATTTATATTAGAAAGAATATCCTATGCTTAGGCCTCCAAAAAAATAAAAGGAATTCAAAAAATCACAATCAAGATATGTACAAGGCTCGTGGTCTTCAAATTCTAGTATTTTACCCATTGGACTTACGGAAATCCTGAAAAACATTTTATCCCTTGCCTGGAATTTATAACCGAGCCGTACCCCTCCATATAATATTTCCATCTCGGGCTCATTGGAAAATTGATTTACATAGGTCAATGCAAAACCAACTTCAAAATGACTATTCGTCTTTATTCCAGTCGAATAATTAATCGAAAGGGGAACAGACCAAGAGTTTTTACCTTCTGCGAAATAATAACCTACCCCTCCCGAGGCATTGATGTAGGACTTCGTATTCTTTACGATGACCCTATCGTATTGCAACGAAAAAAACGAACCGGAAATCCCCAAGAATTCATAATAGACCGTACTTTGTCCTTTATATATCTTATCTTCTTTTTCACCTTGCGGCATTGCAGCAAATGGCATGGCCAAAAAGAAAAATGTCAATATATTTTTACAGATAGAAATAAAGTTGACCGGTTTTTTCATTCTATGGATAAAAGCCTCAATAATGGAGACAATTCAATCCAAATATATGAATAAAATATAACCCCTTTTTTCTTATTCAGTTTAGGGGAATCAGGATTTGGGATTTAAACCTATTCCGCAGGTGTCTCCACTGGAGCAGGAGTCGTGGTTTCTGGAAGTGTGGTCTCCTCGGTTTGGTTTTTATCTCCTCCGATAATTCTCGACTCGGGGGTATTACTTCCTCCCATGATTGTCAAATTGGACAATAAAATCAGAGCCAGCAAGATAGTGGCCAACGTCCAAGTACTTTTATCGAGAAAATCGGTGGTTTTCTGAACCCCGCCCATTTGTTGGGTTCCCCCGCCACCAAAAGAAGAAGAGAGACCGCCGCCTTTAGGGTTTTGAACCATAATAACGACTACCAGCAAAAATGCTACGATAATAATGAGGGCTAAAAATATGGTGAATGTGCTCATTGCGATTGATTTTCCTGCAATTTTTCGATTGCCCGAATTTGGTCTGCAAAGAAACCACTTTTTTCGGGATTTTTCAAAATTAAAATTTTATAAGCTTGAATGGCTTTCTGATAATTTTTTTGTTCCAGATAAACCCGCGCCAAAGTTTCGGTCATTAACCGCTCAGGGAAGTTCGTTTCGGAGACTATCGGATTTGCCTGTGCCTTTTCCGTAGTTTTTTTGGGCTTCTCAGAAAGTGGAATTTTTGGATTTTTGGAAATGAAGGCATCGATAAGTTTGTTTTTCCTCTCCTGTTTATTTTCTTTTTGTGAGGAATTTTCTGTGGTATCCTTTTCTATGATTTCATCGCTCCTGTCAATTGGTTTTACGGACATTAATTTCAACCATTCCGAAAAAGAATGGGACTCGTTTTTGTCGAACTCCAAAGGCTTCCCGATTTGCAACACTTCTTCGGATTCGGGGGCAGGAATTTGTTTGCCCTGAAAAAGTTCCGGATCTAAAATCTGATGGGCTTCGTGCAAATTCATACGAAGAGCCGCATGGATATCCTCACTATTCTTATCGGTACGGGCGGTCTCAGCTATTGTTTTTTTATTGATTTCCTCGGCGGTTTTGTTTTGCACGAATTCTTCCGAAACAATAAAATCAAAAAGGATACTCCTGTCGGCGGTAAAAGCCGCGGCTTTTTTCAAAGCCGAATTGTAGAGGAAACTGTTGTGGTTTTTCAAACCTTTCAATCGCAAAACCCGCGCAGGTTGGAAAAAGGGATGTTCTTCCAGGATGTTTTCCAAACGCTGGGTTTGACGGAAATCGATATCCCGCGGATTGGAAAGAAGCGATATGAATTCTTGTTTTTCCATTTTCCCCCCGCAAAAGTACAAATTAAAAAAGGAAGCCTCCTACACCCCAAAAACCAGTGTAGAAAATCCCTATTCGAAAATGATGATTTCTTGACCGCGTTTCTCATTTGAGGTGATAAAATTCAAAATATATTCCCCACTTTCTAAATTCAAATCACGAATTGTAAATTCCATAGTTTCGTAGTGGTTAGAGTATATTAAATTACCTGAGAGATTATGAATAGTCACCAAATTATATATAGGATTTCCGTATTCAGGGGGGCACGGCGGGTCAATGGGGGCGTGTTTCGCCTCTACATTTATCGAGCCCGAAGAGGGATTTGGAGAAATGATTAATTTTAAAACATCACACAAATCTTCATCTTCACCTTCACCCGGCACATACACATTGATCCATTTTGTGCCCAAAGTAAAATCCCCACATGCGTTTTCGGCCTCGCAACGCAACATATAGCTGCCAGGATTGTTTCCCCATTCAATGGTGACGGTTGGCTCATACGACGGAGTGGTGATTGTATTCGTTCCGGAAGCAGTGAAAACAGGAAGATTTGACCCCGTGTTTCCATTGTAATCAATGCTCCATATATAATTGGCACCGGGATGGATAGTGCTGTTCGCGGTGTAGGGCTCAAGGAAAGTATGAGTTGGAACATTATCGTTCCCTGTAATGCCGAGGTTTTGCAAATCGGGGGCGCCGACAATTATTTTCCTGCTGTCAAGCACGTCTTTACATGTCGGGGTGTCATAGTAGGCAGACAGAGTAACCTCTCCGTTGCTGGTGCTGCCCATTCTTGTGATGGTAATGGAGTCGCCATTTATATTATAGGAAACCAAGCCATTGGTGTCCACGTTCCAAAACACATTTGTCGCGCTTGGAATTTGAACGGTATAGGTTTCAAAATCACAGATTATGCCACTGCCCCCTAATGTGTTCCCTAAGCATAAAAAAGAGCAATCCATTATGGGTGGGTATTCCGGGTCAGCAGGGTCGGCCTCAATTTCTTTGGCCAGCCAGTTGCCATTGTTGGTGTTGAACGAGATATGGACTTCATTCAATGTACTGTTTGGGGTGAACGAAGTGATAAAATTATCGAAAGGGATGTCTTTGGGCGGTGCAGGCGGGTTTGTCTTGTTGTAAACCTTTAGGTAATCATTGTCGGTCAAGGTTATATTGCCTGAACCAACATCCAAAGCACTTGGAATTGGGATAAAATCAAAAGATTCCACGCTTCTGCTATTAATATCGTATTCGCCCCAGTAACCGCTGCTTTCTTCTGAAACATTGAAAGGAACGGGAAAGCTGCCTCCCGGGTAATAATCATAGGGGAGTATCACGCCATTGGAAAAAAGTTCGTGGTCGGTCATTGTTATCGTTATCGGGAACAACCAAAGTATTTTCTTGGTATAGGTGATTTTTCCTTTATAGATGCGGGCGGTATTCCCTATGTCGGGCATCGCTTTTACCTGACAATAAAGATCGTACTTGCTGCTTCCCGGCAAGGCACCCAAAAAGAAAGGCGGGCCAATTCCCGTGAAATATGTAAAAGCCGTATCACTGACAAAAGGCAACACCTGTAACAAGGCAGCTGTCAAAAAACTGGTCTTTCCGTTGCCGCTCATAAAGAACAATTCGTCGGCCGGGGAAAATGGATGGGTATTGGCACAATGGTTGCCGTTGCTGATGGCAATATTGCGCGTCTGTTGCGGATAGCCCATATTTTCCAGTTCCGCCTGCCAAGCATTGTGGACACTGTTGTCCGGGACTCCGCCCCACGTGCCCTCAACAACACTTATTTTTAACAATTGTTGGGTGCCCGGATCATCCAAAACCCCTTCTATATCACTAATACTAACCTTGCCCCCCTGCCCAATGGGGATTTTCAAATCGCCCAATGGGGTGTTCACAAACCTCATCGTGAGGTGCCGCGCAAAAGCCAAAATCCCGACCGGAATATTCGCCCCCTGGTGCGGCGCGTCGTGGCTAATGTACAGCCGGGTTTCGTGGTTTTTCCCTCGGTTTTCCATATCGCGCAGGGCGTAGCGGGCAATGACCCCGCCCATACTTTGGCCCAGGACCACGTTGGGCTCTTCGCCAACCTTTTCCTCGTTTACCCACTCGATGATATCCTCCAACAAATAGGCATTACGCTGCAGGTAGTCGCGCCCGTTTTTCCAATTGACGTAGATGATGTCGTAGTTGTTCAACTCTGTTTCTAAATCTCCCGTAAAACTGGTGGCTTCTTCTATAAAATTGCTATAATCATTCTCTCCCAACGGGTTTTCCACGCCCAACAGGCCGCTGTCAAAACCCTCGGCCACGATAAGCGGTTTGCGCAATACACAGTCGTTTTCGGCATAGTCGATTTGCAAAATGGCGTCATTGGCCACGCCCTGGTATTGGCGGGTACCGGAAAAATCTATTTGTTTTGCTCCATAGCAATCACCGGTCGGGCCAAAGGCCTCGAAGAACATCTTGCTGTGACTGTAGCGGACAGTACCACCGGCAAAAGTTAACTTATAAGTCCAATCATATACCCCTTCTTCGCTATAGTTGATTTGTAGGTTTTGACCGAAAGCCATTTCACGATAACCTTGCCCATCGCCAAAATCGATGGCGATACTTTGCACCGCAATATCTTGATTGGTGTACCAAAGGCTTTGAGAAAAACCTACCGAAAAGGATAAACCCTGATAGTACAGGATGGGTGGGGAAATGGCAAAAACCTCCTTGGTTTCGTCTGGGTTTTGCCATACCCCGTTA
>CAYPGZ010000027.1:0-8176 GCA_964410335.1 uncultured Flavobacteriaceae bacterium
GATATTCTCCTTGTCGATCACAATAGTATCTTGTAAACTTTCGGTTACGATAATTTTTCCCTGGGGAAGCCTAATCATGTTATTATGAGAATCCAAAAGCAAAGATTTTCCACCGACTACAGCATTGTTCTGTGCGTCTTTAGTGAGTTTGTCATACAGGGAACCCCAAGTTCCCAAGTCGTTCCAATCGAAAGTCGCGGGAAGGCTAGCCACGTTTTCGGCTTGTTCCATGATGCCGTAATCGATGGAAATATTTTCGGCAAGAGCATAATTTTTAAGAATAAAATCTTTCTCCTCGGGAGTATTATAAAGCTCTTTTCCTTGTACAAACAAGCCGTACATTTCCGGGAGATAATTTTGGAATGCGGCCAAAATACTTTGTACACTCCAAATAAAAATCCCCGCATTCCACAAATAGTTTCCTTGCTCTAAAAAGCTTTTTGCGGTTTTGTAATCGGGTTTTTCCGTAAAACGGACGACCTTTTTTATTTCATTTGTGGGATGGTTTTCATATTGGATGTAGCCGTAGCCGGTATTGGGAAAAGTAGGTTTTATTCCTAAAGTCATCAATATGTTTTCTTGGTTGCATGCCTCGAAAGCAGTTTGGATATTCTCCGTAAAAGCTTTCTCATTTTCGATCCAGTGATCACTGGGGGCCACCAACATCAGCGCATTCGGATTTTCTTTATGTATTTTTAAGGCTGCCAATAAAATACACGGAGCAGTATTGCGCATGGCAGGTTCTAAAACGATTCTTTTATTGGAAATTCCCGGAAGTTGTTCTTTTACTAAATCTTCATATTGGCCGTTGGTAAGAATAGAAATATTATCCTCAGGCACGATTTTCGAAACCCTATTGAAAGTGCGTTGCAGCAAACTTTCTCCGGTACCCAACATATCGTGAAATTGTTTGGGAAAATTTTCGGTGCTCATGGGCCAAAAGCGCGACCCGACTCCTCCCGCCATAATAACGGCATAAAAGTCGGAAGCTTTCGGATGGGTGGAATGATATGGGGACATACTTAGTTTTTTTAAATAAACGATAATACCGAGGACACCTGTTTTCTAAGCCACTACTTTCACTTCTGCATGGGGATGAAAAATATAAGTTTTCCCGGTTGAGATTTCGATACATTCATAGCGCTTCACGCGTCGTTTTCCTTTTTTGAAAAGCCTTCCGTTATGAATTTTAAAAAGGCTTCCTGCCGGGATTTCAAATATATAATTTTTGTCATTCAAAGGATCGAATTTCCGAAGGGCAAGTGATAATTGCACATCGGTATCGCTGCTTGCCGTGGGGTTTTTGAAATGCTGTGCCAAGAGGGGTAAAATAGCCGAGGGAAAAACATCAGGGTTCAAAAAAGGCAACATCAGATGCTGGAAAATCGATTTCCATTCTCGGCCGTGCGGTTTAATAAAACGGCCATGTTCTTCAAAGGCTACTAAATGAGCAATTTCATGGATCAGGGTAATGAGAAAACGATAAGGGTTTAAATTAGAATTGATGGTTATTTGATGAGTACCCGTGTGCATTTTCCGATAATCTCCGTGGCGTGTTTTCCGCTCGTTGACCACCTTTAAATGAACCTTATGGGATTTGATCAACTTAAAAACAGGAAGAACAGCAGGTTCAGGTAAATATTTTTGTAGGATTTCCTGCATTATTGGTTTTGATTCTGCTTCTTGAAAGCGCTAATGTGCTTGCTGTTATTTTTCGTAAAGATAGAGGTTTGATTTGAAATCCTGCCGAGTGTATTAAGGCGTGGAATTGGAAATTTGTAAGATTTTTCCGTTGTAGAATCGGTTTCCGGTAAGGGAAAAATCAGCGATATAGCGCGCCATTTCTTCAGCTGAAACCGAAGCCCGGATACCGGGAAAAGCTGCTTCCAGCATTTCCGTTTGCACCGAGCCGAGGGCCAGTACATTAAAGGCGGGTCCCGTTTCTTTATACTCCTCGGCGAGCAATTCCGTTAACGTAATCAACGCACCTTTGCTGGAACTGTAGGCCGATAGTCCGCCAAACTTTACACTTCCCTGCACCCCACCCATGCTGCTGATGTTGACTACATGTCCGGTTTTTCCCATAAAAGGTAAAACCATGTTGGTTACTGCCGCTACCCCAAAAAGGTTGGTTTTATAAACTTCCTCAAAATCGCTCACGGTGGTTGTGGAAAAGCTTTTATTAATCAGTTTTCCGGCGTTGTTAATGAGAATGTCAACACTTTTCCAATTCTTCTTAATGAATTTTTCAGCTTGTAAAAGCGATTTTTCATCGGAAATATCACAGGAAAGGACAGAAACATTTTCGAGTCCCAATGAAGCCACGGGTTTTTCATTCCGCGACAAGGTCAAAACTCGATGTCCTTTTTCAGCAAAAAACTTTACCAGTTCAAAGCCGATACCGCGACTTGTGCCGGTAATGACAATGTTTTTTGTTTTAGTTTCCATCATGTTCCAATTTCATATTGATTTCACTTTCTATTAATCGGAATGTAAGAACATTACTTTATGGTGTTTTTCTTTTAGTGCTTTTTTTGCCCATCTGTGCTGCTCTTCAAATATTTCCCTGGTTGTTCCTTTGCAGATGCCATAAGAATAATGATATTTTAGCAGTTCAATGTCCAAAGGGGTCAGGTGTTTGCTTTCTGAATAGCAATTTGCAAAATAGCTTTCGCAAGCAAAGTCGTTGATTTGTACAAAGTGGCCCAAGGAAAGAAAAAACATTTCCTTGATTCGTTCGGTTTTTAAATGTTCATTAAAAAACTCTTTTATATTGATTTTAATGGCTCCCCGGTAAATTTGGCTATTTCTATTCCAGTATATGTGATAATCGGAATTCTTTTCGTTTCTCATTTCCAGTAAGTACTCATAGTCCCCGGAGTAATAAATGACATAATTGGAGTCTTCAATATTTCGGACCCTGTCAATTCTAAGGGAATCCACTTGTTCATCGATGTTCTTGACAAACTTCATCACTTCCCTTTTAGTCTTTCCGGAAACACTTTCTGAAAAATATAATTTAATGCCATCTTTCCAATATTTCATGGTTTCCGTACTGTCCGGAAACTTATTTTTTTGGCGGAAAGCCACTTTTTTATAGTATTTCAAAAAAGTGGAATCCTTGGGTTCATACGGAACACTGACTCCTTTTGACCGCTTGTAGTTTTTGACCAAAACAAGGGTGTCATTGTCCCTAAACCTAAAATTGAGGGAATCCTCTTTGGTCAAAGGCACATCAAACTTTTTTTTATACGAATTTAAAGGAATGTACCTCAAGGTATCTTGTGCTTGACAAAACGAGGCAGAAATTATCAGGATGAAAATATAGAGGAACTGTTGCTTCATCTTTTTCGCAAATTTATTAAACGTATAAATGCCTGTTGGTTGACAGGTTGTTCGTAAATTAGGCTATAATGGACGCGCAACAATTTAAGATCCAATTCCGAAATCGAATCTTGGGGGAGATAATTTTTAGCGTTTAGTGAATTTTGGTTTTTGGAAGAAAAGTCCGGCATGAAATTCCCTAAACTCATAAAAAACATTTGTTTTAGTTGATTGAGAGCCCTGTTTTTATCCTTTAGCCTTTCAACGTTCAACTGCAGGGTGCCACCATAGAATTTATAATTTTTATCGGTAATCAAACTATAAATGGAACCTGTGTAAATCGAATTTTCCCGTTCGGTATCCGAATAAAATTCATAATCTTCGCCATAAGCATTGATCCGGTTTTCGGTCAATTTAATGTGATAATTGGCGTCTTTGATTTTGTTGACAAAAGAGATGTTCAAATTTTTTACCCCCTTTATTTGTGAGTAAAATGCTTTGAATTTTTCAACAATGGATTTTGGGAATTCCTCATCTATATATACTTTTATGGGGACGGACCATTGGAACAAATATTGCCTTTGGGAATATTGGAAAACTATCTTTCGATAATACTTGTAAAACTCTTCATTTTCAATCAGTAGGTCTAAATAGCTTAAATCTATGTTGTTGTATTGTCCATAAAGGGTATCTTTTTCCAAAACCACAATTCCGCCCATATCCATAGATGCCTTTTTGTGCGTGGAAAAAACCAATCGGGGCTCAATGATGTCGTGATATTGGTTTTGTCCCCATCCAGATTTATGGAGCAGTACCATAAAAAATACCAAAGTAATTTTTTTCATAGTGCCTAAAGATAAAAAAATCCCATCAATCGACGGGATTTTTTTGTGAGTTGGTTGGAAACATCCATATTGTCACAACTGCCATCTGCCATTCCGCATTTATTACGGGACCAAGCGAGCACGAGGATTACGCCAACATGGTCACCGGATTCTCCAAGTACATTTTCAAAGTTTCCAAAAATCTGGAGCCGGTAGCGCCATCCACCGTGCGATGGTCGCAGGCCAAAGTGACTTTCATGGTGTGTCCGATTTGGATTTGTCCATTTTTCACCACGGGTTTTTCCACAATTGCTCCTACAGAAAGTATGGCTGAATTGGGTTGGTTGATAATACTGGTAAATTCTACGATACCAAACATACCTAAATTGGAAACCGTAAAGGTACTGCCTTCCATTTCCTGAGGTTGAATTTTTTTGTCTCTTGCTTTTTCGGCTAATTCTCTAACCTGAGCACCAATTTGTGTCATCGACATTTGATCGGTGAAACGCAACACGGGAACCACAAGTCCATCATCCACTGCTACGGCCACGCCCACATGGATATGCTTTGCAATTTTAGTGGTGTCTTTTGTCCATTGCGAATTTACACGTGGATGTTTACGCAATGCCATTGCCGAAGCTTTGACCACCATATCATTAAAAGAAACCTTGATGTCCGCTAATTCATTGATGTCTTTACGAGACTTCATTGCGGTTTCCATATCAATTTCGATCGTTAAATAATAATGAGGTGCGGTGTATTTTGATTCCGAAAGGCGTTTGGCAATGGTTTTGCGCATCTGCGAATTGGTGATTTCCTCAAATGATTCTTCACCGGCAGGCGTATAAGGTGTGACCGTGGAAACCTCTTCTTTTGAAGCCGTTTTTTCGGAAGGTTTATAATTTTCAATATCCTTCTTCACAATCCGGCCGTTGTCTCCGGAGCCTTTTACCTCCGACAAATCGATTCCTTTTTCCTCAGCCATTTTTTTGGCCAAAGGGGAAGCAAAAATCCTTCCCGGCATGTCGTTGCCACGAGCGGGCGTGTCTTCTTTTTCTGATTTTTCCTTGCCCGAGGAATCTTCTTCTTTTTTATCTTCTTCTTTCTTACTTGTGGTTTTTTGAGAAGTTTCAGCTGAAGTTTTAGGCTTAGCTGAGAGATCCAATCCCGAAACATCCGTTCCTTCCGGACCGATGATGGCCAATAGGCTGTCCACCGGTGCCGATTCGCCTTCTTGAACGCCGATTTTCAATAAAGTACCCGCATAGAAAGATTCAAATTCCATGGTGGCTTTATCTGTTTCAATTTCGGCAAGGATATCACCTTCTTCCACTTTATCGCCTTCTTTTTTCAACCATTGGGCAACGGTTCCTTCTTCCATGGTGTCAGAAAGTCGGGGCATATTGATGATTTCCACCTCTTCGGGAATATCTTTTCCGGTGTTGTCCTCTGCGTTAGCCTCATCGGAACTTTCTTTTTCCTCTCCCTTTTCCTTATTGCTTTCCTGCTTTTTATCTTGCTCAGGGCTGTCAGAATCTTCCTCTTTTTCTTCGGTCTTTTCCTCTTTTCCTTTGTTTTCCATCAAGCCGGAAATATCTTCTCCTTCTTCTCCAATAATTGCCAACAAAGCATCTACCGGAGCGGTTTCGCCTTCCTGAATTCCAATTTTCAACAAAGTACCTTCATAGAAAGATTCAAACTCCATGGTAGCCTTATCCGTTTCGATTTCGGCAAGGATATCACCTTCTTCCACTTTATCGCCTTCTTTTTTCAGCCATTTTGCGACTGTTCCTTCTTCCATAGTGTCGCTGAGACGCGGCATAGTTATTTTTTCTGCCATGATAATTGGTATTTAGTTGATAGGGAAAATCCCTTTCAAACTTATTGGGGTTTGTGTGCTAAAAACGGATAATCTTCTTGTTCGTAAACAGAATCATACATGACTTGGGTTTCCGGAAAATCCGATTCCTCGGCAAATTTCTCGCATTCTTTCACCTTGTCTTTCACCCGTTTATCTATTTCTTTGATTTCATCCTCGCTGGCATAGTTTTTTTCTTTGATAATATCCAAAACCTGCGTGATGGGGTCTATTTTTTGATATTCTTCGATTTCTTCTTTGGTGCGGTATTGCTGTGCATCACTCATGGAATGCCCGCGATATCGATAGGTTTTTATATCCAAAAAAGTAGGCCCTTTTCCTGAACGTGCCCGTTCGATAGCTTCGTCCAGTGCTTCGGCAACTTTCTCGGGTTTCATTCCGTCCACAGGGCCACAGGGCATTTCGTAGGGCAATCCCAGTTTCCACAAATCCTCGGAGGCGGAGGCACGTTTTACGGATGTTCCCATTCCATATCCATTATTCTCCACACAAAAAACCACGGGAAGTTTCCACAACATGGCCATGTTGAAAGTTTCATGCAAAGAACCTTGATTCACAGCGCCGTCTCCCAT
The DNA here is from genome assembly GCA_964410335.1 of uncultured Flavobacteriaceae bacterium. Taxonomy (GTDB): domain Bacteria; phylum Bacteroidota; class Bacteroidia; order Flavobacteriales; family Flavobacteriaceae; genus DASSWG01. The sequence continues at coordinate 6,600 of CAYPGZ010000027.1, forward strand.
AAAAGTGAGGGTCACGCTGTCTCTTTTGAAATATTTATCGGCAAAAGCGATTCCTGCACCCAATGGGATTTGTCCTCCCACGATTCCATGACCACCATAAAAACGATGTTCTTTTGAGAAAATATGCATAGAGCCGCCTAAACCTTGTGAGGTACCGGTTTTTTTACCGTATAATTCTGCCATGACTTTTTTGGGGTCAACTCCCATACCAATGGGTTGAACATGGTTGCGATAGGCGGTAATCATACGGTCTTTGGTGAGGTCCATGGCGTGAAGCGCACCTGCTAAAATAGCTTCCTGGCCGTTGTATAAATGCAGAAAACCACGTACTTTCTGTTGAATATAAACTTGTGCCAGTTTGTCTTCAAACTTGCGCCAGAACAGCATGTCCTCATACCAGTTCAAATAGGTTTGTTTTGTTATTTTTTTCATGCCTGATACCGTGGAAACGGAAATTTTAATGATGTTTCTGAATATGACTCCTCCGAAGAGGTTAAGCTACAAAAGTACTATTTTCGCCCTTAATTTGAAATCCTAAAATCTATAAAAGCTTTAGCAAAAATGGATTTGTGTTTTTTCGGCATAGGTTTCCATAAACACTTTGCTGCCAAGGATTAAGGCTCTGTTATCATCAATATGTCCCGCCGGAAAATCAAAAATCACAGGGAATTCATAATCGCTGAGGCTCTCTTCAATTATTTCTAAAGCCGTTTTTCCATAGGGATTGTCTGTGGCAAATCCATACTCGCGGGTATTATCTCTCATATCGCTCATCCCTCCGATTATCATTCCTTCTACATGCTTAAAAAGGCCATTCCGTTTTAGGTTTTGCATCATGCGATCAAGATGATAGAGGTATTCGTCCAAATCTTCTAAAAAAAGAATTTTTCCTTTGGTATTTAGTGTTGTAGGAGAACCCAAAAGGGAATATATAATCGAAAGATTTCCGCCTACGAGTTCGGCTTCGGCTTTTCCGTATCGGTTTTTTGATGAAGTTGGAATTTCGTAGGTCAAGGTTTTACCAAAAAGTGCATTCTTTAAACTCTTGCGTGTAGATTCAGATTTATCCATGATTTGGGTAGGCATCCCGGCATGCAAGCTTTGCACACCCAAGAGATTGAGATGAGCGTGCAAAACACAAATATCCGAATATCCGATAATCCATTTTGGAGATTTGAGGAAAAGTGAAAAATCCAGCCGATCGAGGATGCGCACCGTTCCATATCCTCCACGCGCACACCATATAGCTTTTATTTCCTTGGCATCGAGCATACTTTGCAGATCTGCAGCTCTATGCTGATCGTTTCCGGCAAACTGATTTTCTTCTACCCCTATACTTTTACCAACAACGGGTTTTAACCCCCAGGATTCCAAAAGTTCGATAGCGGGTTGGATTTCAGAACGGGAGATTTTTCTGGCAGTGGAAAGGATTCCCACTTGGTCGCCGGTTTGTAAAAAAGGAGGTTGTATCATCTTTACAAATTTTGTTTTTTTCAATCAAACCACATGTATAATCATTTCATCCCGGAGGTCATTTATTTTTCAAATCGGAGGATGTCGATTTCATGGGGAAGAGG
>CAYPGZ010000027.1:8276-23921 GCA_964410335.1 uncultured Flavobacteriaceae bacterium
GAAGATTTAATTACTTCTTTCAATTGAAGTGCCGGACTTTTAATAGAGATAAACTCGCCTTTGGTGCCGGTCATGGGCAGATAATTGAAAAAAGGATTTTGTTTTAATCCGAAGCCTTCACAAAAAATAATCCCTTTGGCGGAATGGTTTTTATAGCTTATGGACTCTTCCTTTATTTCCAATAAAGTATAGTCAAAAGTTTCGTGTTGAATTTTTTTTGTGGCGCGGAGATAAGTGGAGTAGGAGTTCAACATTTTGGGTAAATCCACTATTCCTGTTTGATTCACTATCCCAAATTGATACTGAGCCGGAATATTTTTATGTGCGCTCACCGGTTGAGTATTTAAAAAAGAGCTTAAGCCCGGTTTATCGGCTGCTTCAAACCAGTTGTTTTGTTCTTCAATAGAATGGAATTTACGATGAATCGGAATTTCTTTTTGAAACGATAGGGCTAATTTTTCTTCCAAGGACTTGTAAAAATCAATGGCCACGCGCAGTTGTTCTTCGGCATTCCACGCCAAAGTAAAGCGTTTAAGGATTAACGGGTTATACAATCCTCCCGCCACTGTGGAAGAGTGATGGCTTTGATCTTCAAAAACCAAAAAACGTTTATTTCTATTTTCGAGTTGATGGGCCAGGGAAGCTCCTGCCAGACCAAAACCCACAAGCAGATAATCCAACATGGTTCAAAGGTAAAGAAATGAAGTTTTACTCTTTAATTCTCTCTCCTTTGTTTGTATAAAAAAAACGCCCTTTTTTGTAAAGGACGTTTTTTCACACTTATAGAATTAACTTAAACCAAAAGAATCAATAATTCCACATATTCATTTCAAACTCTCGAATAGTTTCTTTGATACGTCGGGATTTCAATAACTGCATTTGGGCATTGTTGGAGATATAATCTTCAATGGCCCGATCGCCCTGAACATTATCGGTTTTATAGATTACTGCGTGAAACCTTCTCGAGTTTAAGAGATGGTCGAAAGTAAACGGCTGAGCCGTATTTTCTCTATTGAAGACGATGGCATCGTGCAATACTTCTCGTGCATCGGGATAGAAAACCCAAAACAGCTCGACCATAGCGCCTGAAATATCGCCTCTACTTTTTGAGTAGGCATCCGGAGCAACCGGAGCAATTCCCAAAAGTCGATACCGCAGTTCCCCCAAACGGGTGTCGAAATACCACAACCCGCGGATGTGATATTCCATAATGTCTGCAGCAGTAATATTGGTAGTATTGATATACTGCGGGTCGATTTCCTCCCCTGCATTGATTTGGCTATACCCGGCATCCAGGGTATCCTTTCTGCTCAAAGTTGCTTCCAAATCTTTGAAGGTAATCTTTCTGTTGAAATAGGAATCCGCATAGATATTTTCAATTTTCCCGGATTTTACTGCATTCACCAAGATATGGTACAACGACCTTCTATCCGAGCCGATATTGTTGGTATCGATAGGAAAATAAAGGGGAAGGTTTACCCGCTCATCCAAATCTATGGTTTCCCAAATGGCTTGAGACCAAAGGATATCCCTTTCGTTCACATAACCATAAGGTAAGGGTTTGGTGGTATTGTTCAGGGCTTTTTGATTTTCGGTGAGCACACCGATTTCTTCAGGGCTTGTCGCATTCAAAACATTGATCTGCCCATAAGAAAAGGTAGAGAGCAAGGCTCCTGAAACCCATAACAAAAACTGCTTCGTCTTCATGTTGATTTGCATTTAATGTTGTCCCGGGTGGTGGTGTATGACCCTCCGGGACATAAATTTTTAAAATTAATCCTTCAACTCAATAATAACCGGAGAAGGTGAAGGCAAGCGGTAAGCGGTATTTCCCGAAATACTTGCCTGAATGTCAAAAATAGTTACGGTGGAACCGCGTTTGGCGCTTTGTACCATTCGTTTAGCAGCGTCATTCAATTTTTGACCGTTAACGGTAATGGTGCGTTCGCCTTCAACTTTCATTTTAAATCCGGAAATTCTCAGTCCCAAATCAAAATCGAAGTTGGGGATAGTGGCGCTTACCGTTGAGATGCTCAAACCTTGTTTGTTCATACTTAACGGAGCTCCTTCCATCATTTGACCACGTACGGTTCCCGAAGGACGTGGAATTTCCTTAATTCTGAACGTTTTGCTGCTGGAAAAACTATCTCCTCCGGGCAAACTGGCCGTAACATTGATGTTTACTTCTCTTGCCTTAATGCTGGTGGGGTTCAAAGAATAGTTATTTCCACTAACCTGTCTTAGCCCGGGAGCACTGGCGCTTACATTTGTTGCTCCGGGAACGGAAATAGTCATTGGGTTATCCACTCCACGGTAAACCACATTCATTTTGTCTGCGGAAATTACCGCTTCATTGGGTCGTGGAATAACGCTATAGGAAGAAGTGATAGGAATGGTATCGATTTCGCCTCCTTCTTCATAAAAGATATTTCCTTTGATTTCTTGTTGACCTACATTTCCCGCAGGAAATTCAAGAAGCACTGTCCCTTCCGAAAAAGTTTCAACTTCTTGCCCGTTAACGACTACTTTTTCAAAAGTAGTGGTTTCGTCAAATCGTCCTAAGATAACTTTTCCTTTAAAAGGCTCGCCACTGAAAAACGCTGTTTTTTCGGGAATTACGATGGCTTCATAGTTACTTAATGAAGCTTCTTGAACCAATCGTTGCCCCAACATTGCCGATAAAATCTCACTTTGAGTGGTTTTGATATCGGATTGCATTTGAGTCATTTTAGTCAAAGAAGCAATCAACGGAAAACCTACATAATGATAATTAATCCAATCCCTTTTGGTGTTATCGCCGGCTTCTACTTTTCCTTTTTCGTCACCGGTGGTGAATTTACTTTTCACCGCTTCTGCTATTTCCGGATATTCATCCCCAATAAGGGAAACCACGGTATTGCGGTATTCATTGATTTTGTTTGTGAATTCCTTAGCCGTTTCGGAGGGAACACCACCTTCATAAAAAAGCTCATCGAAATAGTCTGAGCGATCCATACTTTCATAGTTGGTAGGATCCTCAATATCTTTGGTAGCTCCGGCTTTAAGATTAGCAATATAGGTATTCAACTCATCAGATTTCTGAGCGATTTGGTCGGCTTTTTGTTTGAGCTCCTTATATTTTTCAGGTTGCTCAGTAACTTTTTGAGTCAAATCTGTCATAAAAGCAGCGTTTCTCTGGGTTGCTGCCTCGTTGGATTCGGTCAAGCCTTCATTCATCATTCCAAAGGCGGATAATACTTCTTTGGACATGTTCAAGGCCATCATCGCGATGAACACCAGATACATCAGGTTGATCATCTTTTGCCTTGGGGTTTGTTTTCCTTGTGCCATATTTTCTATTTCCGACCTCAAATAAATGAGGAGGGATTATTTATTTAATTAGTAAATATTTTTTTTAGAGACGAGGTTTATCAAAATTATGCATTTGGCCTCATGGCAGTCAACATCCCTCCGTAAACATTATTGAGCGAAGAAAGATTGTGAGTTAAAGACTCCATTTGCTCTCTGAGTTTACCGGCATTTTCGGCAACTGATTCGTTGATTTCAGCCTGACGTGATGCAGACTCTACTTGCACTTTATACAAGTTGTTCAAAGATTCCATTTGAGCAGCAGCAAGCGTAAGCTCTTCGCTATACTTCTTTTGGGAAGAGATTGCATCTACCGTAGGAGCCATATTTTTTGCGGCGCCTTCAAAATTTCGAATACTATCTCCAAGGCTGGTCATTAAAGCGCTATCGATTTTTGCTTCTTTCAGCATTTCATCAAGTTTTTTAGACAATAGGCCTTGCTCGTCGAGGATTTCTTGTTGGCTTTTATCTTTTGATGAACCTCCGGCTAGTTCAGGGTAAACCAAAGACCAGTCGAGTTCGTCATCAACAGGTTCGAAAGCGGAAATAGTAAAAACCAATGATTCTGTCACCAAACCGATAATCAGCATCGCGTTGGCGAATGGCCAGTGCATGATTTTAAAAAGTGCGCCGAGGATTACTACTGCAGCTCCGAGGCCATACACCATATTCATCAGTTTTTTTCCTTTTTTTGATTGTGCCATAATTGAAAAAAATTAAGTTTTAGTTAAAGTTAAGGGTTTAAATAAAAATTATTGAGAATTCTTTGTTTTAGCGCATTCGCGGATCTAATTCGGTCACGTTTCCGAGATAATCTTCTACGGTTCTGAAACCGATATAGCTTCTTGCAGAATCGGCATATTCATATTGACGTGCACCTACTTGAAGGAAATAAGAAACATCTTTCCAGGAACCTCCACGGATAACTTTACGTTGGTTGTCCGGATCGTTTACGTTTGGATTCATGGAAGAAACAAATTCATAGGAACCGGCATAATAGGAAGAGTTTACCCATTCTGCCACATTACCGGCCATGTTGTAGAGTCCGAAACCATTGGGTGCATAAGCATCTGCTTCAACCGTGTAGAGTGCTGCATCTGCTGCATAGTCCCCGCGCATAGGTTTGAAGTTTGCCAGGAAACATGCCCTGTCATCGGTGGTGTAAGGACCACCCCAAGGATAGGTGGCTGACTCCAATCCGCCGCGAGCTGCGTATTCCCATTCCGCTTCAGAAGGCAAACGATAAGCCGCAACTTGAGATTTGCCTCGCTCTCTTCGATATCCGTTGTGATAAAGCGTTCTCCAGTCGCAGAAAGCTTTTGCTTGTTCCCAGGATACGCCAACCACAGGATATTCATCATAAGCAGAGTGCCAAAAATAGGTGTTGTGCATCGGCTCGTTGTAGGAATAGCTAAAATCTTTAATCCAAACCGTAGTATCAGGATACACCATGACCTCGTGTTCGGTAATGAAGTTGGTACGGTCTCCTCCGGATCGTGCTGCGGCACCGATATCCATAGTTTTCCAGCTATACACAAATTTGGTAACGTCCATCAAGCGGTAACCGTTATAAGATTGTTCGGGAGGAAGATACATTTCATCCATCACGCGTACATAAGCTTCGTCGGGATATTCGTTTTTGTCCCAAATCAACTCCGGATCCCAGTTTAAACGCTGGTCCATCGGATCGTAGTGGATAGAAAATTGTTGGTAGGGAGTAAGGTTGGATTGCCCGCCTTGTCCTTGATTGTTGTTGTTATTGTTGTTTTGACTTCCTTTAAAAGCAAAATCTGCAATGGAGGCATTATTTCCGCCCTGAGGGTTTCCGCCACCGCTAAGTTCGGCTTCTTCGGCAAGACGTTGGCGAATGATAGAATCACGCACCCAAAAAACAAACTGACGGTACTCTGAATTGGTAATTTCGGTTTCGTCCATATAATAGGAACGAACGGTAACCGTTTTTACGGGCGCATTTTCCATTGCGGCAATATCGTCACTGGCCATCCCCATAGCGAAAGATCCGCCGGGAACAAGGACCATCCCATAAGGTTTTTCGGGGTTCCAACTTTTTCCTTTTACACCCGTCAATTGACCTTGATTATTGTTTCCACAGCCCGCCAATATTAGAGGGAGAGCGAAAAGGGAAATGATCTTCTTCATAACTTATTGAGGTTAAGATATTCTAAATTTTTTTGGAGCGTAAACCTATATAATTATTTTTGGATAGGCAACTTTTTCCTGAAAAAAACTAAAAACTAGATTTCATTCTTGCGTCTTGCCTTGTGCCAGCGCTCGGGAATCTCTTGATTGCAAGCCTCCAGATAGTCCTGGTGTGTGCACGGTAATAACGTGTGCTTTTTTAATTTATTGTTAACACTCGGATAAAATGGAATTTCTATCCACCACCTCTCCGATAGATCGCTTTTATAAAAGGTGAGCACCTCATCAGAAACGGGGACTTGATATTTCTTAAACTGATTTTTTTTAAAAATAGTATGTTCATTTTTTCGATAATTCACTCCTTCTATAAAGTACCATATTATTTGGGCTACCAGCATGGCCGAGGAAGGTTGAGGAAAAAGCCTGTGCAATTCATAGATTCCAAAGGAAGATACTTTGTCACTGATGCCTGCATATCGCGCCAAACGGCAAATTTCTTTTCCATCAAAACCATTGGGAGAAAGGTGATTTTCTTCATGAAGGCTACTCGATGACAGGGATAAAATATCCACATTCACCATATCGGCATCGCGCATCGTGGGTTCTACCAGATCGATTTGTGCACTTACTTCGCCCAAACGATAAGCATCAAAATAAAGTTTTTCCACTAAATCGATTTCTTCCTGGGAATTAAAATAGGTTTGATAACCGATATTGGAATAGTTAAACAAATTATACGGTTGTTCGAGAATCATCTTACTCACATGCGAGGTGTTGTCGAAACCTTGTTCGGCATCGCCTAAATCGAAACGCGCATCTATATTCACAAAATTGATCATTTTGGAAATTCCGTCATAAGCACGATACTGCGGATAAGCCAAATCCTGGCTGCCTCCCAAAATGACAGGGATGATTTTTCTTTTCAGCAGTTCCGAAACTACTGTCTGCACCACAAAATAGGTGTCTTCCAAGGATGCTCCCGGTTTTATGTCGCCCAAATCGGCGATTTTCATGTTCCAATTTCCCGGGAAAAGCCCGTGAAACGCTGAACGAATGGTATTAAAATCAAAGTCTGCGACTTCTTCATTTTTGGCACCCCGATTTTCCATGACCCCGATTAAGGCTATTTTTATTCCCTCCAAATCCGGCATGCCCAAGGAAGGGGAATGCAAGTGGATTTTTCTTCCTAAAGCCTGTTCCGGCAAATTGGCCGAGGAGGCAATAATATCTTCATGTATGGGAGCCAAAAAGTCGAAAGGCATGGGCTGGATGTGATTTGAGGTTGGAGTTTTATTTCATTACGTCATCCGAGAAATGACCCCTGTGTTCTCCCCTGGAAAATTTTTCTTTATTAAAATCCGAGGATTGGCCTTTTGGGATAGTCAGGCTTTTCCATTGTTCAGCTTTAATCATCCGACCAATATAGACAATTTGTCCTATATGATAGGAGTAATGTGCCAATTGACGATTAATGGCTTCCACAACGGTATGGGCTTGATTTCTGATTAAGATCGTAGTGCCAAAATTATTTTCGTTTATAGTATCCAAAGCTTCAAACAGACATTTCCAGCCTTCTTCCCATTTTTTCCACACCTCTTCTTTGGTCTTGATAACGGGCTCGAATTCACTATCGCGGTTGCGCCATGATTTTTCTCCGTCGGATACTAAAAAGTCCGTCCATCGGGATTTCATGTTTCCCCAAAGATGATTGACGATTATTGCAATTGAATTGGACTGATCGTTGTATTGCCAAAAGAAATCCTTCTCGTTCAACTGCTCAAAAGTTCGTTCTCCGAGGCTTTTGTAATATTCGAATTGTTTTCTAATATCTTTTAAATACTCCAATTGCATGTTTTCTGCTCAAAAATCAAAAATAAAAAACATTATTTCTTGGAAGAAGTTTTTTTGCGAGTGCTTTTTCGTTTGGTCTTTTTCTTTCCTGCTTCTTTTTCCAACAGGGCTTTTGCCTTCTCTAAATCAATTTTTTTGGGATCGGTAGTCTTGGGCAGTTCTATTTTTGTTTTTCCTTTAATAAGGTTAAACCTTCCCCAGCGCGCTTTTTCCAATCGGATTCCCTCGTCTTCCCAATGCTGAATGATTTTTTCGCGTTCTTTTTTCTTCTTGTCTTCTATTAATTCTATGATATCGTTTTCGGAAAGGTTGTCGAAATCGTATTTTTTGTTGACATTGATAAAAATACCGTTCCACTTCAAAAAAGGGCCAAAGCGTCCTTTTCCTTTTTGAACATTTTTTCCCTCATATATATATATAGGAGCATCCGCTTTTTCTTTTTCTTTGATGAGTTCCACCGCCCGGTCATAATCCACGCTCATCGGATCCTCTCCTTTAGCCAGCGAAATAAACTTTTTTCCGTGACGAACATAGGGTCCGAAACGACCGATATTCACTTCCACTTCCTCGCCTTTATAATCTTCGAGCTTTCGCGGAAGTTTAAATAAATCCATGGCTTCCTCAAAAGTGATATCACTGAGATTCTGATCCGGGGCAAGGCTGGCAAATCGCGGTTTTTCCTCATCATCAACCGTTCCGATTTGCACCATGGGGCCAAACCTTCCCAGCCGAACGCTCACGGGTTTTCCGGTTTTGGGATCGGTTCCCAAGACGCGTTCGCCGGTTTCGCGCTCTGCGTTTTCGGCCACGTCAATTACCCGGGGATGGAATTCTTTATAGAAATCCTTAAGCATCTCCGACCATTTTTGTGCGCCCTCTGCAATTTCATCGAAATCGCGTTCTACTTTGGCCGTGAAATTATAATCGAGAATCGTGTCGAAATGGTTCACTAAAAAATCATTTACCACCATCCCCACATCCGTAGGCACGAGTTTCCCTTTATCGCTTCCCACGGTTTCGGAAAGTGTCTTTTCAGAAACAGAATTGTTCTTTAAAACTAACTGAGCATATTTTCTTTCCATTCCTTCCACTGAGCCTTTTTCCACATATTTTCGGTTTTGGATGGTGGAAATGGTAGGAGCATAGGTGGAGGGACGACCAATGCCCAAGCCTTCCAGTTTTTTCACCAGTGAGGCTTCGGTGTATCGGGCAGGAGGTTTAGTAAAACGCTGAGTTGCCGAAATATAATTGTTTTGGAGAGGGTCATTTTCTTTCATTTGAGGCAACAACCCGGCTTCTTCCACATTTTCTTCGTCGCTTCCTTCCAAATACACCTTCAGGAAACCGTCGAATTTTATGATTTCCCCATTGGCAGTAAACAATTCATCGTGCTTATCGGCAGAAATTTTTATGAGCGTACGCTCCAATTGGGCATCACTCATTTGCGAGGCAATGGCTCTTTTCCAAATCAGTTCATAAAGACGCTGCTGGTCGCGATCCACCTGGACACTTTGTTTGGCAAAATTGGTGGGACGAATAGCCTCATGTGCTTCTTGTGCGCCTTTGGCTTTGCTTTTATAATTTCTGGCTTTGTGATATTTTTCGCCAAAAGCAGATTTGATTTCTTTTTCTGCACCTTTTTTGGCCTGTTGGCTCAGGTTGGTGCTGTCGGTTCGCATATAAGTAATATGTCCGGCTTCATATAGGCGCTGAGCCAGCATCATGGTTTTGCTGACCGAAAAATAAAGTTTTCGCGAGGCTTCTTGTTGCAAGGTGGAAGTAGTAAAAGGAGGAGCAGGGGTTTTCTTTGCCGGCTTTTTCTCAAGATTTTCCACCTTAAAGTGTGCATTCTTATTTTTTTCGAGAAATTGCTCGGCTTCTTTTTTGGTATTAAAATTCTTAGGAAGCTTTGCCTTAAACTTTTTTCCTTCTTGAGTAGTAAATTCTGCGTCAATGCGGTAGGAAGCTACGGGTTTGAAATCACGAATCTCGCGTTCGCGCTCCACAATAAGACGAACAGAAACCGACTGAACCCGGCCGGCAGAAAGTCCGCCTTTTACCTTTCGCCATAAAATAGGCGAAATTTCATAGCCCACCAAACGATCCAAAACCCGTCGAGCTTGTTGTGCATTCACCAAATTCAGGTCGATTTGACGAGGGTTTTCAATCGCTTTTAGAATGGCATTTTTTGTAATTTCATGAAAAACAATACGTTTGATTTTGTTTTTGCTCAAATCTAATTCTTCTGCCAAATGCCAGGCTATGGCCTCCCCTTCGCGGTCTTCATCACTGGCCAACCAAACCGTGTCCGCTTCTTTGGCCATTTTTTTCAGTTTACGGACTACTTCTTTTTTATCACTGCTGATACGGTAATCGGGTTTGAAATCGCCGTCCACATCCACACCAAGCTCCTTAGTGGGCAAGTCTGCAATATGCCCAAAACTTGATTCCACTTTATAGTTACTTCCTAAAAATTTCTCGATTGTACGCGCCTTCGCGGGCGATTCTACGATTACCAAATTCTTCGCCATAATCCGTATTTGTTGAACCGCAAAAATAGACGATTTTTTTTATTCGCCTGAAAATCCGCAATGTTCCGCCTAAAAAATTATCTCCTGAAAAAGATTTATTCCTTACTTTTAGCTTCTAAAAAAGAAAATATTTATCGATATAATTATAATAGAAAGGAAGATTATTAAAGAGATTTTTTATCATAAATATTTATGAGATAGTGCTTTATAATAATATAATTGAAATTTTTACTTCATGAAAAACATAGCTGTTCTTTTTCTGTGTATCTGTTTAATGGGGGGTTGCAAAAAAACTTCAGAAAAACCCGAGTCGGTCTCCTTGCAGAAATCTGTAGCCTCTTCACAAACCCAAGATTTCGGAATTGTGATTCACGGAGGTGCGGGGTCGATTCTCAAAGACCATACACCGGATTCCTTAAGAATGGCCTACACACAAAAACTGGAAGAGGCAGTTCGCGCCGGACACAGCATACTTGCAGAAGGAGGAAGTGCGATGAAAGCCGTACAAGCGAGTGTGAAAATAATGGAAGATTCTCCTTTGTTCAATGCCGGGAAAGGGGCGGTTTTCACGCATGAAAGCACTAACGAAATGGATGCTTCGCTCATGGACGGCAAAAACTTGAAAGCCGGCGCGGTCGCGGGGGTCATGCATGTGAAAAACCCTATTGAGTTGGCTTATAAGGTAATGGAAAACTCCCCACACGTTATGCTTTATGGTGAGGGCGCGGAAGAATTTGCCCAAGAACAAGGTTTTGAATTGGTTGATCCGGCTTATTTTTATACACAAGATCGCTATGAAACCTTGCAACGGGTGAAAGCCAAAACAAAAAAAGAAGAAGATTCCGGCATTCCCCGGAAGGACACTTTGGTGAAAACTGCTTTTTACGATTCAAAAATCGAGGATTACAAATTTGGAACCGTGGGCGCAGTGGCTTTGGACAAACACGGAAACCTTGCGGCAGGGACTTCCACAGGGGGAATGACCAACAAACGCTGGAACCGCATTGGCGATTCACCGATTATCGGTGCGGGCACTTATGCCAACAATAAAACCTGCGCAATTTCTTGCACCGGTTGGGGGGAATATTTTATCCGGGGGGTCGCGGCCTATGACGTTTCCGCGATGATGGAATATGCCGGGAAATCTTTGGAAGAAGCCGCAAAAACGGTCATTAATGAAAAATTGCCCGGGGAAGGTGGCGGAGGATTGATTGGCATCGATTCCCGGGGAAATATGGTCGCCGAGTTCAACACCCCCGGAATGTTTCGGGCGTTTATGGGTGAAAACGGGAAGCCGGTCATCGAGATGTTTGGGAAGGAATAAGTCAAGGTTTTCTTCGCTCGCAAAAAACGGTTTAAAGATTGCGATATAAAAATAATAACAGCCTAAAGAAGTGAAAAAGCGGTAAAATCTGTTTTCAAAAGCTGGTTCTTTCCCCTACCCAAAAAACTATTCCATATCTTTGCACTTTCTTTTGAACTTAAAAAGTATAGCATGCAACTGTACAACAAATTAAGCGCAAAGGAAAGGGAAAGACTAATCGACGAAGCCGGGGAGGAACGGCTCACCCTTTCTTTTTACCAATACGCCAAAATCGGCAATCCCGAAATTTTTAGAAACCACCTTTTTTTAAAGTGGCAAGAATTGGATGTCCTCGGCCGGATTTATGTGGCTCATGAAGGCATCAACGCACAACTTTCCGTTCCCGCAAAGAATTTTGAAGCCTTTAAGGAGTTTTTGGATGGGATTTATTTTCTGGAAAACGTCCGGTTGAATATCGCCATCGAACAGGATTCCAAATCTTTTTTGAAATTAAAAGTAAAAGTCCGCGACAAAATCGTTGCCGATGGACTGGATGATCAATCTTTTGATGTCACTAAAAAAGGGGTGCATGTGAATGCAATTGAATTCAATAAACTCATTGAAGACCCCAATACGATTTTGGTGGATATGCGTAACCATTATGAAAGCGAGATAGGTCATTTCAAAGGCGCGATAACCCCGGATGTGGATACTTTTCGTGATTCGCTGGACATCATTGAAAAGGATTTGAAGGATTATAAAGAAGACAAAAATCTGGTCATGTATTGTACCGGCGGAATTCGATGTGAAAAGGCCAGTGCCTATTACAAGCACAAAGGCTTCAAAAAAGTCTATCAACTGGAAGGCGGCATCATCGAATATGCCCGACAGGTTAAAGCTCAAAATCTGGAAAACAAATTTATGGGCAAGAATTTTGTCTTCGACCATCGCCTGTCCGAACGGATTTCCGAGGATGTGATTTCGAAATGCCATCAATGTGGAAAGCCCTGTGACACGCATGTGAACTGCGCCAATGAAGCTTGTCATTTGCTGTTTATTCAATGCGAGGAATGCGCGGAAAAAATGGAGAAATGTTGTTCGGAAAACTGTAAGGAAACAGTCGCATTGCCCTACGAAGAACAGAAAAAATTGCGTAGTGGAAAACCTGCGGGAAACCGGAAATTCAAAAAAGGGCGATCGGAAGTATTGCGGTTTAAGGGATAGATTTTTTCTTGTCATTATCCCGCAAGAGTTAGCAAACTGCGGAAGTTTTCAAACGCCGAAAGAGCTCGCTGTGAGAACGGAAATAAAAACTCAGCCTGCCAGTTTGTCATATTTTTTGTAATTTTGTTTTTTTAAATTTTGTCAAAATTCAATGGAAAAAATTCTAGACGAAAATATACAAGGCAATCCCACTTTGATGGAACCCCGCAAGGGCAATTCCCGCAAATTATTTATTGAAAGCTATGGCTGTCAGATGAATTTCAGCGATAGTGAGATTGTGGCTTCCATACTTGCCAAGGAAGGTTTCAACACCACTTCTCGGTTGGAAGAAGCCGATTTGGTATTGGTGAATACGTGTTCCATTCGAGAAAAAGCGGAACAAACCATTCGGAAACGTCTTGAAAAATTCAATGCCGTAAAAAAAGACAATCCGAAGATGAAGGTTGGGGTGTTGGGGTGCATGGCCGAAAGATTGAAAAGCAAATTTTTGGAAGAAGAAAAAATTGTTGATTTGGTTGTGGGGCCGGACGCCTACAAAGATTTACCAAACCTTATCCACGAAGTGGACGAAGGGCGAGAGGCGGTAAATGTCATCCTTTCCAAGGAAGAAACTTATGGGGATATTTCGCCCGTACGCTTGCAAAGCAACGGGGTTTCGGCATTTGTTTCCATCACTCGCGGATGTGACAATATGTGCACGTTTTGTGTGGTGCCTTTCACTCGTGGGCGTGAGCGAAGCCGTGATCCTCAGAGTATTCTCGAGGAAGTGAATCAGCTTGCTCTAAACGGATATAAAGAAATTACGCTCTTGGGACAAAATGTGGATTCCTATTTATGGTACGGCGGAGGATTGAAAAAAGATTTTGCCAAAGCATCGGCCATGCAAAAAGCTACAGCCGTGAATTTTGCCGGATTATTGGATATGGTGGCCAAAGCCCAACCCAACATGCGTATTCGATTTTCGACCTCCAATCCACAGGACATGACCATGGAAGTTATCGACACCATGGCCAAACACCACAATATTTGCAACTATATTCATCTGCCTGTCCAAAGTGGCAGTGACCGGATTTTGAAAAAAATGAATCGTTTGCACACCCGCGAAGAATATTTCAGATTGATTGACGGTATTCGAGAACGAATTCCGGATTGTGGAATTTCGCACGATATGATTGCAGGTTTTCCTTCTGAAACCGAAGAAGATCATCAGCAAACATTGTCCTTGATGGACTATGTGAAATATGATTTTGGATTTATGTTTGCCTATTCTGAACGTCCCGGAACCCTGGCTGCACGCAAGATGGAAGATGATGTGCCTGAAGAAATCAAAAAACGCCGGTTGACTGAAATCATCGAGAAACAACGCGAACATAGTTTTTACCGTACTCGTCAATTTGTCGGGAAAATTGTAGAAGTTTTGATTGAAAAAGAATCCAAGAAATCTTCTGCACATTGGAGTGGTCGAACCACACAGAATACCGTAGTGGTTTTTCCCAAGGAAAACTATCAACTCGGAGATTTTGTGAACGTGAAGATCGAAGATTGCACGAGTGCAACTTTAATGGGAACAGCAGTATAAACCAAATCGCTTTTCCCGATTTGACATACTTAATAAAGAACCGGAAAGGCTTATAATAATAAAACAAACAGCACAAAAATCTAAGCGTTTTAAAAGCTGTTTTTGATTTACTCAACTCATATTTTTTATTTCTCAACTTGGAAGTACAAGCTGTAAAACAACGATTTGGAATAATCGGGAATGACCCGAAGCTCAACCGTGCCGTGGAAAAAGCCATGCAGGTTGCCCCCACTGATATTTCAGTATTGGTAACCGGCGAAAGCGGAGTGGGCAAGGAAAGTTTTCCCAAGATTATTCATTCTCTGTCCCATCGAAAACACGGAAAATACATTGCCGTGAACTGTGGAGCTATTCCTGAAGGAACTATAGACAGCGAGCTTTTCGGTCATGAAAAAGGAGCTTTCACCGGGGCAACTCAAACGCGTGAAGGTTATTTTCAGGTGGCTGATGGGGGAACCATTTTTTTAGATGAAGTAGGCGAACTGCCCTTGACCACACAAGTCCGACTGTTGCGGGTTTTGGAGAACGGCGAATTCATCAAAGTAGGATCGTCCAAAGTGCAGAAAACCAATGTGCGCATTGTGGCCGCAACCAATCTGGACATGGCCGAAGCCATCAAAAAGGAGAAATTCCGCGAGGATCTCTATTATCGATTAAGCACAGTGGAAATTCATCTTCCTCCGTTACGAGAAAGAAAAGAGGACATTCATTTGCTCTTCAGGAAATTTGCTTCGGATTTTGCTTTGAAATACAAAATGCCCACCATAAAATTGAACGAAGAAGCCACGGAGGTTTTGGTGAAATACCGATGGATGGGAAATATCCGCCAATTGCGCAATGTCGCCGAGCAACTCTCGGTGTTGGAGAAAAAAAGGCTCGTGGATGCCGAAACACTAAAACACTATTTGCCCAATATTTCCAGCAATCTGCCTGCAATTGTTCAAGACAAAAAATCCGAAAGCGATTTCAGCAACGAACGCGAAATTTTGTACAAAGTGCTTTTCGACATGAAAAGCGATTTGAACGATTTGAAAAAACTCACCCTTGAGTTGATGAAGAATGGGAATATCAATGAAGTTCGGGACGAACAAGAGAGCCTAATCCAAAAAATCTATGGTCGTTCCGACAAAATGAGGGAGGAAGATTTGGAAGAACAATTGGAAATTCTACATCTTCCGGAAAAACACAAGAGCAGAGAAGAAACCTATGTGAAACGTACCGAACCGGAAGAAGAGTATTCCTATGCAGAGGAAGTGAATGAAGAAAACCACACTAAAGATTCGGATAATGAAAATGCTTCTGAGGAAATTCGGACCCTGCACGACGTTGAATTGGAGTTGATAAAGAAATCACTCGAACGTCACGAAGGCAAACGCAAAGCCGCAGCAGAGGAATTGGGCATAAGCGAGCGGACGCTTTACCGGAAAATAAAACAATATAACCTATGAAAACGGATGTCATTCAGAGCAAGTTTTGTGCAGCAAAGCGGAACAAAACGAAGCGAAGAATCTCTTTTGGGAAGTTGCGAGAGATTCCTCCTATCGTCGGAATGACAAAGACAGAATGAAAGTTTGTTGTTTATTTTTAAAAAAATATAAAACAATATAACCTATGAAAACGGATGTCATTCAGAGCAAGTTTTGTGCAGC
>CAYPGZ010000027.1:24021-24749 GCA_964410335.1 uncultured Flavobacteriaceae bacterium
AAAGCGGAACAAAACGAAGCGAAGAATCTCTTTTGGGAAGTTGCGAGGGATTCCTCCTATGGTCGGAATGACAAAGGGACTCCTTGCTAACTACAACCACAGAAGGAAAGTTTGTTGTTTGTTTTCAATCGTCATCGTTTGCATTTCCATGGTTTCCTGTGGAATCTATTCCTTCACCGGAGCCGATATTGGCGCAGCAAAAACCTTTCAGGTGAATTATTTTCAAAATACGGCTTTGCAAGTGGAACCCGGAATTGCTCGGGATTTCACCTTACAACTTCAGGATTTGATCCAGAACCAAACCAGTTTGAGCCTGACCAATTCCGGTGGCGATTTGGTCTATTCCGGGGAAATCACCCGTTATTATCAAGCCCCAATGACCGCCACGGCCAACAGCACCGCCGCTCAAACCCGGTTGACCATCGCCGTGAACGTACGTTTTTTCAATACCCTGGAACCGGAAAAGGATTTTGAAAAACAATTTTCGCACTACTACGATTTTCCTGCCAGCCAGCTTTTAACCGGTTCGCTTTTGGAAACCGCCCTGGATGAAATCTTCACGCGGATCACCCAGGATATTTTTAATGAATCGCTTTCGGATTGGTGATAGTACAAATATCGCCAATTAGGGTTTATAGTTGATTTACAGAGGTCTCGACCTATGCCCCGGAGGACTTTACGACAGCAACCGGGTGGACATCGATGTGTTCAGCAATATCTACAAAACC
>CAYPGZ010000028.1:0-23727 GCA_964410335.1 uncultured Flavobacteriaceae bacterium
CGCATTTCTGCAATTTCAGAATCGCTTGCAACCAATTTGTACAATGCAAAAACATTGCAGGTATCCGGGTTTTTAGGTTCTTCCAAAGGCGTGCTGTCCGTTTGGATGGACATCACCTGTTTCCTAAGTTTTTTATCGGGTAGGAAAAGATTGATAAAATTTTCCCGTGATTTACTCATTTTTTCACCATCTGTGCCGGGCACCAACTTCGTATTTTCCTGAATTCGGGCTTGGGGAATCACAAAAGTTTCTCCCATTTTTGCATGAAAACGTGAAGCCACATCTCGCGTCATTTCGATGTGCTGCAACTGATCTTTTCCCACAGGAACAATTTCGGCATCATACAAAAGGATATCCGCAGCCATCAACATCGGGTAGTTGAACAAACCGGTGTTCACATCTTCCAAACGTCCGGCTTTGTCCTTGAACGAATGAGCCAATGTGAGTCTTTGATAAGGAAAAAAACAGCTCAAATACCATGTGAGTTCCGCGACCTGGGGAATATCGCTTTGACGATAGAAGACACTTTTTTCGATATCCAACCCAAAAGCCAGCCAGGTTGCCGCCACAGAATAAGTGTTTTGTCGTATAGTTTCAGCATCTTTAATTTGCGTGAGCGTGTGCAAATTGGCAATAAAAAGAAAAGATTCATTCTTCGATTCATTGGCCATTTCGATGGCAGGAACAATGGCTCCTAAAAGATTCCCCAGATGAGGGGTTCCCGTACTTTGTATTCCTGTAAGAATTCGAGGCATGGATTAATTTATTATGAGCTGTAGGCTCTATTCTTATGATTTTTAATTTATCAGTGCTTTAATTATCGGCTGAAACCCTATTTCTTTCCTTAAATGTGTTCCATAAAAAAATGCTTCGCAAAGTTATTTTTATTTTTGCAATACCGCTCATTGAACACTAAATTCTATATGCTGACAACTATTTCGTTACTTTTGAGGTGCTATGAAATTTTTTAGACTCATCGGCATTGTTTTGTGGCGCATTTGGTTCTATATCCTGATGGGTATTCCAATTCTCCTGATGTTGCCGTTTTTGTTGATTTTCACTTCCAAGGAAAAATTCTATCCCGCTTTTTTTGTGTTGGCACGACTTTGGGCAAAAATCATTCTTTTCGGAATGGGATTCCGGCCAAAAATAAAGCGTTTACAGAAACTGGAAAAGAGGAAGAGTTATATGTTGGTGGCCAATCATACGTCCATGACCGATATTATGCTGATGTTTTATATCGTCAAAAATCCATTTGTTTTTGTGGGAAAAAAAGAATTGGTGAAAATTCCCATTTTTGGGTTTTTCTATAAACGGACGTGTATTTTAGTGGATCGAAACAGCAGCAAAAGCAAGAAAGAAGTTTTTCTTCGTGCCAACCGGAGATTGAAACAAGGAATCAGTATATGCATTTTTCCCGAAGGAGGAATTCCTGATGACGAAAGTATCTTACTGGATAAATTCCGCGATGGCGCCTTCCGATTAGCTATTGAGCATCAAATTCCTATCGTCCCGATGGTTTTTTTCGATAATAAAAAACGTTTTTCTTATACTTTTTTGAGTGGTAGTCCGGGAAAAATGAGAGCGAAAATTCTGCCCTTTATAGAGACAAAAGGAAAAACCTTGGACGACAAAATCAAACTGAAGGAAGAAGTAAGGGAAATGATTTTGCAGGAATTACTTGAAAAATAAATTTCCATTAAACCTTGTTTTTTCTCACAAAAAAACGGCTACGAGAAGTTTTCGCTTATCATTGGTGTTTCCTGCCGTTTAGAATTTAAAATTCACCCCGGTGAACACCCCGAAATAATATGGATTGAAATCCACACCGTCGGTAAACGTATTTATTTGATATTTGAAAGTGGGTTCCAGATTAAGCTCAAAACGATTTGAAAGTTTATAATCAAGGCCGAGACCTATATTAGTACTAAAACTGGTTTTATTGAGATTATTTGCTTCTCCGATATTGGTGGTTCCCTGAGCCGAATTAATGGAAATACTATTCTCGCTAAGAAATAGTGTACTTCCGCCACCGATTATGCTCAGTCCGAATTTTTTATCGATCAGGCTATATTCAATTTCCAAAGGAACTTCAATAAAACCCATTTGTTGGTTCAAGGTTCCGGGATTGAGCGGCACTCCTCTCCCCTTCACTTCTTCACTGTAATTAATCGAAAATCCCGAAGTTTCCACCCGCATTACTTCTGCGTGTTGATTGTAGTTCACATGGGCAAGTGTGTTGCCTTCCACTCCTGAAGTGAAAATAATATCTTGAATATTATTACTGATTTTTACTTGACCGATTCCCGACCGAATTTTAAGCTTTTTCGAGACCTGATATGCCAAATTCACCCCATAAGCCATGGTGATATCACTTTCTATGGGATTGGAAGCAAATTTTGGATCGATAGCATTTCCTCCTTTGTAATAAACCGGAGCGGCAAAAGGTTGGACTTCCCATTTGTTTGGTGATATATTGCTTTCAAGCTCATCTTCTTTTTCTTCCTTTTGTGCAGCGGCATAAGCCAACAGAGATTTTTTATTGCTTTCTTCTTCCTCTTCTACATTTTCCTCAACAGAAATATTTTCAGAAACGATTTCAGAAGGTGAAATATGTTTTTGTTTTTCTACAGAAGCCGGAACTTCCAAATCATTTTGAGATTGGATATCGGAATTTTTATTTTTTTCTACTTCCTTATTCTGTTCATTTATAGCCACCGGCTCCGATAGAATGTTTTCATTTTTATCAGCAGTTTCAACCATGTTTTCCGCCTCAGTATTCGTATGTTTATTCCCCTGTTGTGCTGCTGCAGAATTTTGCAGGGCAACTACCGCTTCTTCTGAAACTGCATCCCTTTTGGAAATGTTGTTTTCTTCAAGGTTTGTTTTCTTGCTTTCTTGTTTTTTTATGGGCTTTTCAGTCTCGGAGGAATTTACATCTTTTCGGGTTTCTACTTCTGTGGCAATATTTATTTGATCAGTTCGGGGAGTTTTATT
Organism: uncultured Flavobacteriaceae bacterium; assembly: GCA_964410335.1. Lineage (GTDB taxonomy): Bacteria > Bacteroidota > Bacteroidia > Flavobacteriales > Flavobacteriaceae > DASSWG01. The sequence continues at coordinate 2,998 of CAYPGZ010000028.1, forward strand.
TAAAAAAGTACTTCCCATCCAGAGTACCAAGGCCAACACAGCTGCTGAACTGGCAATTTTAAACCATAACGGAATAAAAACGGCTCTGCGCTTTTTTTTGCCTTTCAGCTCACGCTCGATATTATGCCACACATTTGGATCCGGAGAAACTTCAAAATCTTTGAATTTTTCCTGAAACAAACGGTCTATATGTTTTTTTTCACTCATTTCTCTAAAGTGATTTCGCCATCTTTATTGGGCTTTTTTTTTCCACTTTTTCTTTTAAAATAGCTCTGGCTCGGGAAAGGTTTGATTTGGAAGTACCTTCCGAAATGTCCAACATCTCTGCAATTTCTCGATGCGAAAACCCGTCCAAGGCATACAAATTAAAAACCATTCGATATCGGTCGGGAAGTTCTTGCACGATTTTGAGCAAAAAATTCAACGAGATATCTTCTTCTTCCACTTCCACTTCCGGTTCATGAAGATTATCTTCGTTCACGATTTCAAATACTTGGGTTTTGCGATATTTTTGCAATACGGTATTGATGGTTATCCTTTTCATCCATCCTTCAAAAGAACCTTTGTGTTTATATTGACCAATTTTGTTGAAAATAGTTAAAAAAGCATCCTGCAAATTATCCTCGGCTTCCATTCGGTTGCGGGAATACTTTAAACTCACACTAAACAACTTGCCCGAAAACAAACGGTAGAGCTGTTCCTGAGCCTTCAGGTCATGCTTTTTGCATTTTCGTATGAGGTGTTCTAAAACCAACGTCTTTGGATTTGGTTTGAATGCTTATATCCACAAAATCCTTCCGGTTTCTTTTTTTGGGGAATAGGACAAAGAAAAACCGGCTATTTTATCATAACAGGGATAGTATCTGTCAAAAATAAGGGATTTCCCTTTTCATCTTCACCTTGCCAGAATTTAAAAATATAATAATCATCCCTTTCCACGCTAAAATCCATTTTTGCCACTGCGGTTTCATCGACGAGGATTTCACAGCTTTCCCCACCCTTATCGGGATAGGTATAAACGGCACAAATCACGCCAACTGTTCTTTCATTTTCATCACGCATATAGTCAAATCCTGCAAAAGCATGGCAGGAAGTAGGTCGTTCATAAATTACATCAAAGGTATATAAATGTTTAAAAAACAATGTGTCCGGCATAGACACAGAATCCACCCGCACTAAATCATAGGTGAAAGTCGTGTTGGGACCATCGTCAATTGTACAACTTAAAAAAATAAAAAACAAGGCCAATGCAGGGACTAGCTTTTTCATTTCCCAGGGGTTTTGAGGCTATGTAAAGTAGATGCCAAAAACACGGCTTAGTTGCGTCAGAAATCAAAAAAATCCCGCGAACGGGATTTAATAAGAAATTTTAAAAAAAAAGAAAACGGCTAAATGTACGGGTTTTGCAGTTTCATAACTTCGTTTACTTTTTCCGGAAGTTATCCTTTTGCAATCTTAATCGCTTCTTTTATTTTTTCTGAAAGTTCATCCATCAAATCAGGATTATCCAACAGTAGGCTTTTTACGGCATCCCGCCCCTGCCCTAATTTGGTGTCTTCATAACTGAACCACGAACCGGACTTTTTGATGATTTCATACTCCACTCCAATATCGATAATTTCTCCTACTTTAGAAATTCCTTCTCCATACATAATATCAAATTCCGCAGTTTTAAAAGGCGGTGCTACTTTATTTTTGACCACTTTTACACGGGTTTTATTTCCTGTAGCTTCACTGTTGCTATCTTTTATTTGAGTTGATCTTCGAATATCCAAACGTACAGAGGCATAAAATTTTAACGCATTCCCGCCGGTGGTGGTCTCAGGATTGCCAAACATCACTCCTATTTTCTCGCGCAATTGGTTGATAAAAATTACGGTACATTTTGTTTTGCTAATAGAAGCGGTGAGTTTTCGTAAGGCTTGAGACATCAGTCGAGCGTGCAAACCCATTTTGGAGTCACCCATTTCACCCTCGATTTCACTTTTTGGAGTGAGCGCTGCCACCGAGTCGATTACCACAATATCAATCGCACCCGAGCGAATGAGGTTATCGGCAATTTCCAAGGCTTGTTCTCCGTTGTCGGGTTGAGAAATGATAAGGTTTTCGATATCCACCCCAAGATTTTCTGCATAAATCCTGTCAAAAGCGTGTTCTGCATCGATAAAAGCCGCAATTCCACCCGCTTTTTGCGCTTCGGCAATGGCGTGAATGGTGAGGGTGGTTTTACCGGACGATTCAGGTCCGTAAATTTCGATGACTCGTCCGCGGGGATATCCGCCTACTCCCAGAGCCAAATCCAACCCCAAAGATCCGGAAGAAATCGCTTCCACATCTTGAACGGATTGATCGCTCATTTTCATGACCGTTCCTTTGCCGTATGTTTTATCTAATTTGTCGAGGGTGAGTTTCAGTGCTTTTAGCTTGGCTTCTTTTTCAGTGCTCATGGTTTTTTATCTGTTTTCGTAAAGATGTAAAAATACTATATTCTTTTGTTTTCTGTGGGATATGAGTTTATTTTTTCTTCTTGACGCAACCTTTTTCGGTTCTATTCATCTATTTTAAAAGCAAGTGAACAAAAGAAATTTCTCAAAAGAAGTTTTTTTAAATAAAAATACCCTTTATCCGATTCTGATAAAGGGTATTTATTTTGATTAGATTTATCTAAATCAAGAAATTACCGCTCCATTTTCCAACTCGTCGTCGGGATTGATGAAGATTAATTTTCCTTCGGCGTTTTCGCCCATCAAAATCATGCCTTGACTTTCTACTCCGCGAAGTTTTCGAGGCGCGAGATTAATCAAAACCACTACTTTTTTTCCGAGTATTTCATCGGGAGAAAAACTCTTAGCAATCCCCGAAACAATAGTGCGGGTGTCCACTCCGGTATCTACTTTCAATTGCAAAAGCTTATCGGCTTTTGGGATTTTTTCAGCGGAAATAATTGTGCCGGAGCGCAAATCCAATTTCGAAAAATCCTCGAAATGGATGGTTTCTTTTTGAGGGGTAATTTCTTGATGTTGATTTTTCATTGCGTTATTTTTTTTTGCTGCAACTAACTTATCATACTGGCGTTGAATGTCTTCGTCTTCAATTTTCTCAAAAAGCAATTCAGAAGAATTAATTTTATGTCCTTCCTGAAGCAAATCCGTTTGTTTTTCAAAATAATTCCAATCGGTCTCAGTGAGATTTAGAATTTGTTTTAATTTTTTTGAAGTAAACGGCAAAAAAGGTTCGCATAAAATTGCCAATCCTGAAGCGATTTGTAAAGCAGTATGCATAATCGTTTGGACGCGTTCGGGATTGGTTTTAATGAGTTTCCAAGGCTCTTCATCCGCCAGATATTTATTGCCCAATCGCGCCAATCCCATCATCTCCGTCTGAGCTTCCCGAAAACGGTATCGTTCGATGGCTCCGGAAATTTTTTGGGGCAAGGTGTTTACCTGGGAAAGCACATTTTTATCGATCTCGGTCAATTTTTTTGAGGGGGGAACTTGTCCTTCATAATATTTATGGGTCAATACCGTCACGCGGTTAATAAAATTTCCAAAAATCGCAACCAACTCATTGTTGTTTCGGGCTTGAAAATCCTTCCAGGTAAAATCGTTATCCTTGGTTTCCGGTGCATTTGCGGTAAGCACATATCGCAACACATCCTGTTTTCCCGGAAAGTCTTCCAAATATTCATGCAACCAAACGGCATGATTTTTTGAGGTAGAGAGCTTTTGTCCTTCAAGATTCAAAAATTCATTGGCAGGGACATTTTCCGGTAAAATATAGCTGCCTTCCGCTTTCAGCATTGCCGGAAAAATAATACAATGGAAAACGATGTTGTCTTTTCCGATGAAATGTACTAAACGCGTTTCGGGGTTTTTCCAATAGGTTTTCCAGTCTTTACCGTTTTTTTCGGCCCATTCTTTTGTGGAAGAAATATATCCGATCGGGGCATCAAACCATACATACATTACTTTTCCTTCGGCGCCTTTAACCGGTACGGGAACACCCCAATTCAAATCGCGAGTTACGGCTCGAGGTCGCAAGCCATCGTCTATCCAAGATTTCACTTGCCCGTACACATTGGGTTTCCAATCTTTTTTATGGCCTTCCAAAATCCACTCTCTCAGCCAGGGTTCATATTTGTCCAGCGGAAGAAACCAATGTTTTGTTTTTTTCATGACCGGCGCCGAACCGCTGATTGTCGATTTTGGGTTAATTAAATCTGTGGCATTAAGCGAACTGCCGCATTTTTCACATTGATCACCATAAGCTTCGGGGTTGTTGCATTTTGGACAAGTTCCCGTTACAAACCGGTCAGCTAAAAATTGTTCAGCTTCTTGATCGTAAAGTTGTGCGGTGGTTTCTTCAATAAACTTTCCGTCTTCATATAATTTTTTGAAAAATTGTGTGGCGGTTTCATGATGGATTTTCGCTGTAGTTCGGGAGTAATTATCAAAAGAAATTCCAAAATCTTCAAATGATTTCTTTATAATTTTATGATATTTATCCACTATTTCCTGTGGGGTAACTCCTTCCTTTTTAGCCTTTATGGCAATCGGAACGCCGTGTTCATCGCTGCCGCAAACAAAAATACAGTTCTCTCCACGCAATCTCAGATAACGAGCATAGATATCGGCCGGCACATACACCCCGGCCAGATGACCGATATGAATGGGACCATTGGTGTAGGGTAAAGCAGCAGTAATCGTGGTTTGAGTGGACATGAATACGTTTTGTTTTAAAAACCGCAAATTTAAGGCAAATTCAGCTACTTTCTTTTTAAATGACGAATTCTATCTTATCGGCTTGGAGAAAAGATTTTGCTTCTCAACAAAAAAAAACCCGACATTTTTTGGAAATATCGGGTTAATGATTTTATTGGATTCTATCCACAATTATGCCTGTCCTGTGGGACCAAAATTCATGGGAATCGGTGGGGTTTCATAATCCCTGATTTCGCCATGTGCATTTTCAAAACGTTTGATGTTTTCGCCCAAAGCGTTCAATAAACGTTTGGCGTGTTGCGGGGTCAAAATTATTCGCGACCTCACTTTGCTTTTTGGTGCCCCCGGCATGATATTTACAAAGTCCACAACAAATTCTGACACCGAATGGTTGATAATCGCCAGATTGCTATAGGTTCCTTGAGCCGTAGCCTCATCCAGTTCGATGTTGATTTGTTTGTGATCTTTATTCCCTTTTTCATTTCCACGAATAGGGGAATCTTTTTTTTCGTCTGACATATTCCTTTTTTTTTTGCGGTTATCCATAAAATCCACGGGAAAATGATTCCCGCAGATTTTACAGATCCTTCATTTTAAATTATGAAGATAAGTTTACTTCTTCTTTCTCCGCCATCTTTTCGTCGAACTCTTCTTTTGATCCGACGATGATGTGGTCATATTCTCGCATTCCGGTACCTGCGGGGATTTTGTGTCCCACAATGACATTTTCCTTCAAGCCTTCAAGAGTATCTACCTTGGCGCTAACCGCTGCTTCGTTCAATACTTTTGTGGTTTCCTGGAAGGAAGCCGCAGAGATAAAGGATTTTGTCTGCAACGATGCGCGTGTAATTCCTTGCAGAATTGGCGTTGCCGTTGCCGGAGAAGCATCCCTTGCCACTGCAAGAGCTTTATCCTCACGACGCAAGAGCGAATTTTCATCGCGCAATTGACGTACGCTCACAATTTGTCCGGCTTTCAAGTTTTCGCTGTCGCCTGCATCTTCGATGACTTTCTTCCCGAAAATAGAATCATTTTCTTCGATAAAGTCTTGTTTGTGAACCAGCTGATTCTCAAGGAAAACCGTATCGCCGGCATCGATAATCTGAACTTTTTGCATCATTTGACGCACTACAACTTCAAAGTGTTTATCATTGATTTTTACACCTTGCAGACGATATACTTCTTGAACTTCATTCACCAAATACTGTTGAACGGCATTTGGTCCTTTGATATTCAAGATATCCTCCGGAGTAATCGAACCATCGGAAAGTGGCATTCCGGCACGTACATAATCGTTTTCTTGCACCAAAATCTGGTTGGAAAGTTTTACCAGGTATTTCTTCACTTCGCCGGTTTTAGACTCGATGATGATTTCCCTGTTTCCACGCTTGATTTTTCCGAAGGATACCACTCCATCAATTTCGCTTACCACAGCAGGGTTTGACGGATTTCGTGCTTCAAATAACTCGGTAACTCGTGGAAGACCACCGGTAATATCTCCGGACTTGGCCGATTTTCTCGGTATCTTCACAAGTACTTTCCCCAACTTGATTTTTTCGGCGTTGTCCACCATCAAATGTGCTCCCACAGGCAAGTTGTAAGAACGAATAATCTCGTCCTTGTTGCCCAATACATGAAGCGTTGGGATTTTCTTCTTGTTTCGCGATTCGGAAATTACTTTTTCCTGGAAACCGGTTTGTTCGTCTGTTTCTACTTGGTAAGTGATACCTTGTTCGATATTTTCGAATTTGACCTTTCCTGAAAATTCCGAAATAATTACTCCGTTATAGGGATCCCATTGGCAAACCACATCCCCTTTCTTAACGGTGTCCCCGGGTTTGATGAATAACTGCGAACCGTAAGGAATTACGCTCGTGCTCAACAACATTCCGCTTTTAGGCTCATAAATTTTCAACTCACTGGTTCGTGAAATTACGATAGTAGCTTCACTTCCATCCGGAGCTTCACCTTTTACGGTTTTCAAATCCTCGATTTCTACTTTTCCATCAAATTTTGCCAATAGTTTGCTCTCTTCAGAAATACTACCGGCCACACCACCAACATGGAACGTACGCAAAGTAAGCTGAGTACCCGGCTCTCCAATGGATTGTGCAGCGATAACTCCAACGGCTTCTCCTTTTTGCACCATTTTTCCGGTGGCAAGGTTTCTTCCGTAACAGTTTGCACAAATTCCTTTTTTGGCCTCACAGGTTAATGCGGAACGTACTTCCACAGATTCCAAAGCAGAATTATTGATTTCATCCACGACATCCTCTTCGATCTCCTGTCCTGCTTTAACGATGGTCTTTTGTGTAATCGGGTCAATCACGTCATTCAAAGCAATCCTTCCCAAAACGCGTTCCCCAAGGGATTCTACAACTTCTTCGTTTTTCTTCAAAGCTTGCACCTCCAAACCACGCAAAGTTCCACAATCCTCTTCGTTAATGATGACATCTTGTGAAACATCCACCAAACGCCGGGTAAGGTATCCTGCATCAGCCGTTTTCAAAGCCGTATCAGCAAGCCCTTTCCTCGCCCCGTGAGTAGAGATAAAATATTCCAAGATCGAAAGCCCCTCCTTAAAGTTGGAAATAATCGGGTTTTCGATAATTTCACCGCCGCCGGAGCTGGATTTTTTTGGTTTTGCCATCAATCCACGCATCCCCGTCAACTGGCGAATCTGTTCTTTCGATCCACGAGCACCGGAATCCAACATCATATAAACGGAGTTGAAGCCTTGATTATCTTCACGGATTCGTTTCATCGCCAGCTCGGTTAAGCTAGTATTTGTTGCGGTCCAAATGTCGATAACCTGATTGTACCGTTCATTGTTGGTTATCAAGCCCATATTATAGTTGGCCATGATTCCTTCCACTTGTTCATTTGCTTCGGCCACCATGGTGTTTTTCTCCTCAGGGATAATAATATCTCCCAAAGAGAAAGATAAGCCTCCACGGAACGCAAAACCATACCCGAGGCCTTTGATACTATCGAGGAATTCAGCAGTTTCGGGCACGCTGGTTACTTTTAAAATCTTGCCGATAATATCCCGCAAAGATTTTTTGGTCAACACCTCATTAATGAAACCTGCTTTTTCCGGAACATGTTCGTTGAAAAGAACCCGTCCGGTAGTTGTTTCAATAATTTTGGTAACCAATTCGCCTTTTTCATTAAAATCCTTAGCCCTGATTTTGATATTGGCGTTTAGGTGTAAGCGTTTCTCGTTATATGCGATAATCACTTCCTCCGCCGAATAGAAGGTCAAGCCTTCTCCCTTAATCGGGTTGTCCTCTGTTGAGACCCTTGATTTGGTCATGTAGTACAATCCCAAAACCATGTCTTGAGAAGGGACGGTAATTGGTGATCCATTTGCAGGGTTCAAAATGTTGTGTGAAGCCAACATCAGCAATTGTGCTTCCAAAATTGCTTCAGGACCTAGCGGCAAATGCACGGCCATCTGGTCACCATCAAAGTCGGCGTTGAAAGCCGTACATACCAAGGGGTGCAACTGAATTGCTTTTCCCTCGATGAGTTTTGGCTGAAAAGCTTGGATTCCCAAACGGTGCAAAGTTGGAGCACGGTTCAATAGAACGGGGTGTCCTTTCAACACATTTTCAAGAATATCCCAAACAACCGGCTCTTTTTTATCAATAATTTTCTTGGCGGATTTCACCGTTTTCACAATTCCGCGCTCAATTAATTTACGGATTATGAAAGGTTTATATAATTCGGCTGCCATGTTTTTGGGAAGCCCACATTCGTAAAGTTTCAATTCCGGTCCTACGACGATTACCGAACGTGCTGAATAATCCACACGTTTTCCCAAAAGGTTTTGACGGAAACGTCCTTGTTTCCCTTTCAAGGAATCCGAAAGTGATTTCAAAGGCCGATTGGAATCGGTTTTTACCGCAGAAGATTTTCGGGTATTATCAAAAAGAGAATCCACTGACTCTTGAAGCATCCTTTTTTCATTTCGAAGGATAACTTCCGGTGCTTTAATCTCTACCAGACGCTTCAAACGGTTGTTTCGAATGATAACCCTTCGGTATAAATCATTCAGGTCGGAAGTGGCAAAACGTCCTCCGTCCAATGGCACTAAAGGTCTCAATTCCGGTGGAATGACGGGAATAACTTTCATGATCATCCACTCGGGTTTGTTTTCGCGGTTGAGGTTTGCCTCACGGAAAGCTTCGACTACCTGAAGTCTTTTTAAGGCTTCCGTTTTACGTTGTTTAGAAGTTTCGTTGTTGGCTTTGTGGCGCAATTCATACGAAAGTTCATCCAAATCCAAGCGATTCAATATCTCTACAAGACATTCCGCGCCCATTTTGGCGATAAACTTGTTGGGATCATCATTTTCCAGATATTGGTTTTCCTCGGGAAGACTGTCCAGTATCGCCAAATATTCTTCTTCGGTTAGGAAATCCATTTTTTTAACGGGTTCGCCTTCTTCATTTTTGGCAATACCTGGTTGGATAACTACATAACGCTCGTAATATATAATCATATCCAATTTCTTGGAAGGGATTCCGAGCAGATATCCTAATTTATTGGGCAAAGAACGAAAATACCAAATATGCGCGACGGGAACCACCAAATTGATGTGTCCCACCCGGTCGCGGCGTACTTTCTTTTCGGTCACTTCCACGCCACATCGGTCGCAGACAATGCCCTTATAACGAATGCGTTTGTATTTTCCACAAGCACATTCGTAATCTTTTACCGGCCCAAAAATCCGCTCGCAGAACAAACCGTCGCGTTCAGGTTTATGGGTACGGTAGTTGATGGTTTCAGGCTTGAGCACCTCACCACGCGATTCAGCCAAAATCGCTTCCGGCGAAGCCAACCCGATAGAGATTTTATTAAACCTCTTTTGTGTTTCACTCTCGTTATATCTAGCCATCCTTCAGATGTTAAGTGTTAAATGTTAAGCATTAATCAAATGTCTTTGATCCTTTCGAGGTTTGAAGCCCCGAAAGGATTGTAGACTATTCTTCAAGACGTATATCCAGACCAAGTCCTTTCAATTCGTGCATCAACACATTGAAAGATTCCGGTAAGCCCGGTTCGGGCATGGGTTCTCCTTTCACGATAGACTCGTAGGTTTTTGCCCTTCCGATCACGTCGTCGGATTTTACGGTCAAAATTTCGCGCAAGGTTGACGAAGCGCCATAAGCTTCCAGAGCCCAAACCTCCATTTCCCCGAAACGCTGACCTCCAAACTGGGCTTTTCCACCCAGAGGTTGTTGCGTGATGAGAGAGTATGGACCGATGGAACGTGCGTGCATCTTATCATCGATCATGTGACCGAGTTTCAGCATATAAATCACGCCCACGGTTGCCGGTTGGTCAAAACGATCGCCGGTTCCCCCGTCATATAAATAAGTATGACCAAAACGAGGAATTCCCGCTTCGTCGGTCAAGGCATTGATTTGGTCGATCTCTGCTCCATCAAAAATTGGGGTTGCATATTTCTTGCCCAATTTCTTACCGGCCCATCCCAAAACGGTTTCATAAATCTGACCAATATTCATTCGGGAAGGTACACCCAGCGGGTTCAACACAATATCAACCGGGGTTCCGTCTTCCAAGAAGGGCATATCCTCTTGACGAACAATTCGGGCCACGATACCTTTGTTTCCGTGACGTCCTGCCATTTTATCTCCTACTTTCAGCTTGCGCTTTTTGGCGATATAAACCTTGGCAAGTTTCAAAATTCCCGCAGGAAGTTCATCTCCAATAGTGATGGTAAACTTCTCCCTTCGCAGGTTTCCTTGCAGGTCATTTTCTTTGATTTTATAATTATGGATAAGTTCATTCACCAACTCATTCAAATGTTTATCTGTTGTCCAAGTCCCGGTTAAATGGGTGTAATCTTCAACAGAATTCAACATTTTCAAGGTGAATTTTTTTCCTTTCGGTAAAACTTCTTCGCCCAAATCATTTTGAACTCCTTGTGAAGTTTTTCCGTTAACCAAGGCAAAGAGTTTTTCCACCAAAATGGATTTCAAATCCTCGAGTTTAGAAGCGTATTCCTTCTCAAGTTTTTCGATATCCTCTTTGTCCTGAGCTCTTTTTCGTTTGTCTTTCACAGCACGCGAAAAGAGTTTCTTGTCGATGACCACTCCACTCAAGGAAGGAGATGCTTTTAGAGAAGCATCTTTCACGTCTCCGGCTTTATCTCCAAAGATGGCGCGAAGGAGTTTTTCCTCCGGAGTTGGGTCACTTTCTCCTTTTGGAGTGATTTTTCCAATAAGGATATCGCCGGGTTTTACTTCAGCTCCAATCCTAATCATTCCGTTTTCGTCCAGCTCTTTCGTAGCTTCTTCAGAAACGTTAGGAATATCATCAGTCAATTCCTCGTTACCTAGTTTGGTGTCTCGGACTTCCAAGGAATATTCATCGATATGGATTGAAGTGAAAATATCATCCCGGACAACCTTTTCGGAAATCACGATGGCATCCTCAAAGTTGTATCCTTTCCACGGCATAAAGGCCACTTGCAAGTTCCTACCCAAGGCAAGTTCGCCGGCTTCGGTGGCATATCCTTGGCACAAAACCTGACCTTTGGTAACTCGATCCCCTACTTTTACAATAGGTTTCAAATTAATGGAAGTTCCTTGGTTGGTCTTTCGGAATTTAGTCAACTGATAAGTCTTGGAGTCATCGTCAAAACTTACGCTTCGTTGTTCATCCGTGCGGTCGTATTTGATGGTGATTTTATCAGCGTCCACATATTCCACAGTTCCCTCTCCTTCAGCATTAATCAAAATACGAGAATCTGTGGCCACTTGGCGTTCAAGTCCTGTTCCCACAATCGGTGATTCAGCACGTAACAAAGGTACGGCTTGACGCATCATGTTTGATCCCATCAAGGCACGGTTTGCATCGTCGTGTTCCAAGAAAGGAATCAACGAAGCCGAAATCGATGAGATTTGGTTTGGCGCTACGTCGGTGTAGTGTATTTCATTTGGTTCCACAACCGGAAAATCACCTTCCATACGGGCAATCACCCTTTCACTGTCGATTTTATCATTTTCATCGATAGGGATATTGGCCTGTGCAATTTTCTTTTCTTCTTCTTCTTCCGCGGTAAGATAAATCATAGGGCTCGAAAAATCGATTTTCCCTTCTTTTACCTCGCGATAAGGAGTTTCTATAAAGCCCATTCCGTTCACTTTAGCGTAAACAGATAGAGACGAAATCAAACCAATGTTCGGTCCTTCCGGGGTTTCAATAGGACAAAGCCTTCCGTAGTGAGTGTAATGCACGTCACGAACTTCGAAACCTGCACGTTCACGGGAAAGTCCGCCCGGTCCTAATGCCGACAACCTGCGCTTATGGGTGATTTCCGCAAGCGGGTTGGTTTGATCCATAAACTGTGACAATTGGTTCGTTCCGAAAAAGGAATTGATTACTGAAGACAAAGTCTTGGCATTAATCAAATCAATCGGGGTAAAGACCTCATTATCACGCACGTTCATTCTTTCCCGAATGGTTCGTGCCATTCGAGACAAGCCTACTCCAAATTGTTGAGAAAGTTGTTCGCCCACGGTTCGGACACGACGGTTCGAAAGGTGATCGATATCGTCAACTTCTGCTTTGGAGTTGATAAGCTCGATGAGGTATTTTATGATGGTAATGATATCCTCTTTGGTCAAAACTTGTTTGTCCATTGGGATATCCAAATCCAATTTTTTATTCATCCTATAACGTCCCACCTCGCCAAGATTGTAGCGTTGGTCGGAAAAGAACAGCTTATCGATGATTCCTCTTGCGGTCTCCTCATCGGGCGGTTCTGCGTTTCGGAGTTGACGGTAAATGTGCTCGACTGCTTCTTTCTCTGAGTTAGTCGGGTCTTTTTGTAAAGTATTATGAATAATGGCATAGTCGCCACTTGCTCCATCTTCTTTATGCAAAAGGATGGTCTTGGATCCGGTGTCCAATATTTCCTGCACATGCTCTTTTTCGAGTTCGGTGTCACGGTCAAGGACAATTTCATTACGCTCGATGGAAACAACTTCTCCAGTATCTTCATCTACAAAATCCTCATACCATGTTTTCAGGACACGAGCGGCCAGTTTTCTACCGATAACTCTTTTTAATCCTGCTTTTGAAACCTTTACTTCTTCGGCAAGGTCAAAAATTTCGAGAATATCTTTATCGCGCTCAAAACCGATGGCACGGAAAAGGGTAGTCACAGGGAGTTTTTTCTTCCTATCGATGTAGGCGTACATCACATTATTGATGTCCGTTGCAAACTCAATCCAGGAACCTTTGAAAGGAATGACCCGTGCGGAATAAAGTTTTGTTCCATTTGCATGGAAAGATTGTCCGAAGAACACTCCCGGAGAACGATGCAATTGAGAAACCACAACTCTTTCGGCGCCGTTGATCACAAAGGTTCCGCTTGGAGTCATATAAGGAATGGTTCCCAAATATACATCCTGCACGATGGTTTCAAAATCCTCGTGCTCCGGATCGGTACAATAAAGTTTTAGTCGTGCCTTCAAAGGGACACTGTATGTCAGTCCTCGCTCGATACATTCCTGAATGGAATATCGTGGAGGATCGATAAAATAGTCCAAAAATTCAAGGACAAACTGATTACGGGTATCCGTAATGGGGAAATTTTCCATGAAGGTGTTATAAAGTCCTTCATTTGCCCTTTCATCTGATTTGGTTTCCAACTGAAAAAAATCCTGAAACGACTTGATTTGGATATCCAAAAAGTCAGGGTATTCAGGAGTATTTTTCACAGAGGAAAAACTCAATCTTTCGGTTTGTGTTGCTGCAGACATCTATTGGGAAATAGGTTTAAAGTTCAATGTTTCAATATCAAAACTCAAGGTTTCGGCGGAATTCAAATCATCCTGTCATATTCATTACCTTGAATTACAGAGGTCGTAAAAGTGTCAAAAAACGTGCCTATTTTTTTCTGAAATAAATTTCAGTGTAAAATAATAGGAAAAACTTTTATATGCACAAAAGGGTTTAGACCTACGACCGGAGAATTCTGCGGTCGAGGTCTAAACCTTATTGGATTTACCGATGTAGCTCTTATTTAAGCTCAACCTCGGCTCCTGCTTCTTCCAACTGTGCTTTCAATGCTTCGGCTTCGTCTTTAGCGACGCCTTCTTTGATTGGGGAAGGAGCGTTGTCAACCAATTCTTTGGCATCTTTCAAGCCTTGTCCGGTAAGTTCTTTTACCAATTTGACTACAGCCAATTTGGAACCACCAGCTGCTTTAAGGATAACATCAAATTCTGTTTTTTCCTCAGCTTCTTCGCCACCACCGGCTGCTGCTCCGCCTCCGGCTACTGCAACAGCTGCAGCTGCAGGCTCGATACCGTATTCTTCTTTTAAAATGTCAGCCAACTCGTTTACTTCTTTAACGCTTAAGTTAACCAACTGTTCTGCGAATTCTTTTAATTCTGCCATTTTCTACCGTTTTAAAGTGTTCGTTTATTAATAATATTGAGTGCGTACTTATTTTGAGTTTGTTAGTCTATGAGTTTTAATTTATGCACTATCAAATTAGGAGACTAACAAACAATTATCCTTCCTTTTCAGAAAGGGTTTTAAGAATTCCCGCCAATTTTCCACCACCTGATTTAAGTGCTGAAATAACATTTTTAGCAGGAGATTGCAACAGGCCGATAATATCGCCGATAACCTCTTCCTTGGATTTGATGTTCACCAAGGTTTCGAGGTATTCATCGCCAACGTAAACAGCCTCTTCGATCAAGGCTCCTTTCAAGATGGGCCTGTCGTTCTTTTTTCTAAATTCCTTGATGACCTTTGCCGGAGCATTTCCGGTTTCGGCCCACATGATGGAAGTGTTTCCTTTAAGGACGGTTTTTAAATCTCCAAATTCCTTTTCGGTTCCATCCATGGCTTTTGCCAACAAGGTATTCTTGACCACGGTTAATTTCACGTTTGCCTTGAAACAGGCGCGACGCAAATTATTTGTATCGCTTGCATTCAGGCCGGAAATGTCCGCCAAATAAATGATTGGCACATCGCCTAACCGAGCGGTCAAATCCTCTATTACTTGTGATTTTTCTTCTCTTGTCATAACTTTTGATTATTGCTCGGTGTACCTTTTTGTGTCAATTTCAATGCTTGGACTCATGGTCCCGGACATAAAAATACTTTTTATATAAACTCCTTTTGCCGCTTGTGGTTTTAGTTTTACCAATGTAGTCAGCAATTCACGGGCATTGCCTGCAATTTTTTCGGCATCAAAAGATGTCTTTCCGATAGCTGCATGAACAATTCCGTTTTTTTCAACCTTGAAATCGATTTTACCGGCTTTTACATCTGATACTGCTTTGGCCACATCCATAGTAACGGTTCCGGTTTTGGGGTTTGGCATCAAGCCGCGAGGGCCCAATATTCGTCCCAACGGACCGAGTTTTCCCATTACGCTCGGCATGGTGATAATTACATCCACATCCGTCCATCCGCCCTTGATTTTGTCAAGGTATTCGTCCAGACCAACAAAATCAGCACCCGCTTCTTGGGCTTCTGCTTCTTTGTCCGGGGTTACTAAAGCCAAAACCTTCACGTCTTTTCCCGTTCCGTGAGGAAGAGTAACTACCCCGCGAACCATTTGATTTGCTTTTCGGGGATCGACATTCAGGCGCACCGCAAGGTCAACGGACTCATCAAAATTGGCGCTGGAAACTTCCTTTACCAAAGCCGATGCTTCCGCAACCGTATAGGTTTTGTCAGGCTCGATTTTTGATCTGGCCTCTTTTTGTTTTTTTGTCAATTTTGCCATTTCTCAGGATTTTTTAAAGTGTTTTAACCCATTGTCCTTAACCAAAAATTGGTTTTTCTTCAACAGTTAAATCGCTTAAATGGTTAGAAAGGTCGGTTTCCCGTTATGTTTACTCCCATGGAACGCGCCGTTCCGGCCACCATTTTCATGGCTGCTTCTACGGTAAACGCGTTGAGGTCTTGCATTTTGTCCTCAGCAATTGCCCTTACCTGATCCCAGGTAATTTTGGCAACTTTTTTTCGGTTGGGTTCTCCCGAACCTTTCTTGCTCTTTGCCGCTTCCAAAATTTGTACAGCTGCAGGCGGGGTCTTGATAATAAAATCAAAAGACTTATCCTTGTACACCGTAATTTCTACCGGAAGAATTTTTCCGGCTTTATCTTGGGTACGGCCGTTGAACTGTTTGCAAAACTCCATGATGTTCACTCCTGCGGCACCCAATGCCGGACCCACGGGGGGTGCCGGGTTGGCCGCACCACCGCGAACCTGAACCTTCACAACTTTGCTTACTTCTTTTGCCATAATTCCTCATTTCCGCAAGTACGGAAATCAATTTTTATTGTGATTAAACTTATAGTGGAAAGCCTTATCATTGTGGAAGCAACAAAGACAATCCTGTATGGTGTAACATTTAAATTTTCTCTACTTGCATATAACTGAGTTCCAACGGTGTTTTTCTTCCGAAAATCTTCACCATCACCTCAAGTTTGCGTTTTTCTTCATTCACTTTTTCAATCGTTCCATTAAAACCATTAAAAGGTCCATCGATTACTTTTACGGTTTCGCCGATGGTGTACGGAATGGCAACGGTATCTGCTTTTGTGGAAAGTTCATCCACTTTTCCTAGCATTCTGTTGACTTCCGATTTCCTTAAAGGCACGGGGTCTCCACCTTTTGTTTCTCCTAAAAAGCCGATTACTCCGTTTATACTTTTTATTATATGTGGAATTTCACCAGACAGGTTAGCTTGTACCATCACATATCCGGGGAAATAAACTCTTTCTTTATTTATCTTTTTTCCATTTCGGATTTGGACTACCTTTTCTGTGGGCACCAAAATCTGCTCAACAAAATCTTCCAGCCCATGATGTGCGATTTCCTTTTCGATATAGTCCTTAATTTTATTTTCTTGACCGCTTACCGAACGAACCACATACCATTTTTTCACATTATCCTCTGCCATAACGTTCATTTGCTTAAGACTTTATCCATTGGAAATACAATTCAATCAAATCGCTGAAAACCAAATCCACGCCCCATATCGCCAAGGAGAAAAGCACGGAAAAGACCACTACAATAACAGTAAGCTTTTGAGCTTCGGTATATGTGGGCCAAGTCACATGGTTTTTCAGCTCATTATATGAATCGGAAATATAGGTTGTTAGTGCCATTTTTTGATTTTTATGAATTCCGCGAATTCACACAGATTTCGCGAATTTTTGCACGGGTTGAGAGGCTCGAACTCCCGACACCTGGTTTTGGAGACCAGTGCTCTACCAACTGAGCTAAACCCGTATGGTTTTGGGTTCTACCTCCTGACACCTATTGTGAGAAGTCAAACCTGTTTGTTGCCGTGGCTCCATCTCTTTAATATAAGTCAAGGTACCACGTTTTGACGTGGCACCCTAACTTTTATATAAACCAGACTTTTTTAGTCAAGGATTTCAGTTACCTGTCCAGCACCAACAGTACGTCCTCCTTCGCGAATCGCGAAACGAAGTCCTACATTCAATGCAATGGGTTGGATCAAATCCACGGTAATGGTCAAGTTGTCACCCGGCATTACCATTTCCACTCCTTCAGGAAGGTTGATGTTCCCCGTTACGTCGGTTGTACGTACGTAGAATTGAGGACGGTAGTTGTTATGGAAAGGTGTGTGTCGTCCACCTTCTTCTTTTTTCAAGATATACACCTCAGCCTTAAACTTGGCGTGTGGAGTAATTGATCCGGGTTTGGTAATAACCATCCCACGAGAAATTTGATCTTTTTCAATACCTCTCAAAAGGATACCTACGTTGTCTCCTGCTTCTCCTCGGTCAAGGATTTTACGGAACATCTCAACTCCGGTGATGGTAGAAGTCAATTTTTCTGCACCCATACCGATGATTTCAACAGGATCTCCGGTGTTAGCAACACCTGTTTCGATACGTCCTGTTGCTACAGTTCCACGACCAGTAATGGAGAAAACGTCCTCAACGGGCATCAAGAAAGGCTTATCCACATCACGCTCCGGAATATCGATCCAGTTATCCACTGCTTCCATAAGATCCAGTACGGTTTTTGTCCACTTTTCTTCGCCATTCAAAGCTCCAAGAGCTGAACCGGAAATAACCGGACCATTGTCTCCATCATATTCGTAGAAAGTCAACAAGTCGCGAACTTCCATTTCCACCAATTCCAAAAGCTCTTCGTCATCCACCAAATCAACTTTATTCAAGAAGGCCACGATTTTTGGGATACCTACTTGACGTCCAAGAAGAATGTGCTCACGAGTTTGCGGCATAGGGCCGTCTGTAGCGGCAACAACCAAAATCGCACCGTCCATTTGCGCGGCACCTGTAACCATGTTCTTTACATAGTCGGCGTGACCCGGGCAGTCAACGTGTGCATAGTGGCGGTTTGCGGTCGCATACTCCACGTGAGAGGAGTTGATAGTAATCCCTCTTTCTTTTTCTTCGGGAGCGTTATCGATTTGATCGAAAGCGCTCGCTTCGGAATAACCAGCATCTGCCAACACCTTAGTGATGGCTGCGGTAAGGGTTGTTTTTCCGTGATCTACGTGTCCGATCGTCCCGATGTTAAGGTGGGGTTTCGACCGATCATAAGTTTCCTTTGCCATAATTGTTACTTATTTAATCTTAGTTATATATTAGTGTTCAATTTTTTGAAATAACAAAATTCCGGCAATCTCCCCACTCTTTTAAAAACAAGTGGTTTTATTGCGGAAAAAATATTCGAGCCAACGGCGGGATTTGAACCCGCGACCTCTTCCTTACCAAGGAAACGCTCTACCCCTGAGCTACGTCGGCAATAATTTCCCTCAAGGGAGAGATGCTCCCGAATGCACAGGAGCTTTGAGCGGAAGACCGGGTTCGAACCGGCGACATTCAGCTTGGAAGGCTGATGCTCTACCAACTGAGCTACTTCCGCATTTAACTCTAAAGCCAAAATCTCGAATTCAGAATGTTGACAGTGGGGAGAGCAGGATTCGAACCTACGAAGGCGTAGCCAACAGATTTACAGTCTGTCCTCGTTGACCGCTTGAGTATCTCCCCTTTTTTTTGCCCCACAACCTTAAAAAGGGATGTTTTTTCTACTAAAAAACAACCTTTGGCCAGGACTTCCTGATTTGGTAAAAATATTATTTCAGAGAACCGTTCTTCTTAAACCACAAAAATCAAAGATTCTGTAGTTTGAGCCGGTGGAGGGATTCGAACCCCCGACCAGCTGATTACAAATCAGCTGCTCTGGCCAACTGAGCTACACCGGCCACTGTTTTTCAGTGGGTTTTGACCACAAAAAAGTCCGCTATTTCTAACGGACTGCAAATATATAAAGTTTTTCCTTTCGCAAACAAAAACTTTACTATTTTTTTAGCTAAGCATAAGACTTAATTTTTTGCTTGCGCTTTTGCAACTGTCTCCGTAAAGCGGCGACTCCTTCATCAATGCCTTCTTCAAAGGTTTTATGGGTGCGCTTTACAATCAGGTCGTCTCCGGGAATGCTCAACAAAATTTCGCTGATTTTGTTTTCAGGTTCGGTAGTATTGAGTAACTTCAAATAAACTTCTGCATGGATAACACGGTCATAAATATTTTCGATTTTATCCAATTTTGCTTGAATAAAATCGATCAATTTTTGGTCTGCTGTAAAATCTAATGATTGAACGGTTACTTTCATAGCCTGTGGTTTAGGTTAAACAATGTTTTAAAGTAGTTTCTCCTGCATAAGTTTATTTTAATTTTTATTTTTATTTCTCGGGTGGGCTTTTTGATGAATACGGCTCAAACTCTTCAAACTGCTGTGGGTATATTCTTGGGTTGAAGCTAAACTGGCATGACCCAATAAATCTTTTACCTCGTTTAAACCCGCGCCGCCATTCAACAAATGTGTCGCAAAAGAATGACGCAAAATATGAGGACTCTTTTTTACCTTCTCAGAGACTTGACTAAAGTAAGTATTTACAGTAAGATAAACAAATTTTTCTGTGAGTTTAACGCCCTTTTTTGAAATTAATAAATAAGGTTGGTCTGTAGGAGTGTCGATTTGTGAACGCCAATCAAGATATTTTTCTAAGCTTTTGCAAACACTATCCAGCAAGGGAACGATACGTTCCTTGTTTCTTTTTCCTAATACCTTCAAAGTCTTGTGAGAAAAATTGAGATCCTCGAGTTTGATATTTATGAGTTCTGCCCTTCGGATTCCCGTGCTATATAAAAGTTCAACTATCAATTTGTCGCGGCTTGCTTCAAAACTATCTTCCTTAAATAAAGCCATTGCATTTTCGATTTCCTTTTCCGAAAATGGGATTTGAAGTTTTTTTGATGTTTTTAAAGGAATATGTTGTGCAAGAGGGGAAACTTCAATTTGCTTAGTTTTTAGTAGAAATTTGTAATATGCGCGTAGGGAGGAAATTTTTCGATTTATACTTCGGGAGGTCAGTCCGCTTTCAACCAGGCTTACTATCCAACTTCGGATTTGGGAATAGTTGACCGAATCGATTTCATCTTGCTCAAACCTGTCCTTAATATATAGGGCAAAATTTTCCAGGTCTTTTTGATAAGCCAAAACCGTATGCCCCGAATATTTTTTTTCGAGCTGCATATAGTCGAGAAAGGTGGAAAAGGGCATGGGCGATAATGTATGTTTCAAAAATACGGAATTCGAGGTAAAACCTCATTAAAAATTATCTTGTGGGAATTTTAGATTTAAATGATATTTTTATTTGTTTCCCAATCCCAAGAAAATCGAGCTTTACAACCTGCAAGGCAAAAAGATAAAAAGCCTTTCTGTGGATTTGGAACGCATCGACATGCGGGTGTTGTCTCCGGGGATGTATTTTGTGAAGTTGAAAGGAAAGGAAGGAATCCGAATGGAAAAAATTATCAAGAAGTGACCCTGAAAAGTGCTAAAAAAAGAGACCCCCGCTTTTGCGGGGGTTTTGATTAAATTCCTTCTTTGTCACGCAAACTTTGAATGTATCGAGCTTTTTGCATCTGAGCTC
>CAYPGZ010000029.1:0-1785 GCA_964410335.1 uncultured Flavobacteriaceae bacterium
TAATGATTATTTTTCTTTCCCTTAAAAT
Source organism: uncultured Flavobacteriaceae bacterium (assembly GCA_964410335.1). GTDB lineage: Bacteria > Bacteroidota > Bacteroidia > Flavobacteriales > Flavobacteriaceae > DASSWG01. The sequence continues at coordinate 29 of CAYPGZ010000029.1, forward strand.
TCTTTATTTTTTTGAGTTCTATATTATTTCTCTATAGTGTTATAGAATAAATAATGTTAGGAATGTTTGGTCAACTCGTCAAAAATTCGTATAATGACGAATTATTTTAAAGGACGGGAGAATTTATAATTTATTCAATTTCAATCCGTTTTAAAAAAATAAAAATTACAACACTCACAATAATACAAAAATCATAAATGAGACAACTTAAAATCACCAAACAGGTCACGAACCGGGAGTCGAAATCCCTGGACAAATACCTTCAAGACATCAGCAAGGTAAGTCTTATCACCGCCGAGGAGGAAGTGGAATTGGCCCAGAGGATCCGAGAAGGTGACCAGGCGGCTCTTGAAAAGCTGACCAATGCCAATTTGCGTTTTGTGGTTTCCGTCGCTAAACAATATCAAAACCAAGGTTTGACCCTTCCGGATTTGATCAACGAGGGAAACGTCGGGCTGGTTAAAGCCGCCAAACGTTTTGACGAAACGCGGGGTTTTAAATTCATTTCCTATGCCGTTTGGTGGATTCGCCAATCCATTTTGCAAGCTCTGGCCGAACAGTCGCGAGTGGTGCGGCTTCCCCTCAACAAAATCGGGGTAATCAATAAAATCAATAAAGCGTATTCCCACCTGGAACAAGTGCACCAACGTCCACCTGATGCCGAGGAAATTGCCAAAGAATTGGATATGTCCGTGGCTCAAGTGAAAGTAGCCGTAAAAAACTCCGGCCGTCACCTTTCCATGGATGCTCCTTTCCGCGAGGGTGAAAACGAATCGAATTTGTATGATGTTTTGAGCTCCGGAGAATCTCCAAAACCCGATAAAGAACTGATGCGCGATTCGCTGAATGTCGAAATCAACAGAGCCTTAGAAACTCTTTCGCAACGCGAAGCTGATGTCATCCGTTTAAATTACGGCCTCGGAGACCAACCGGCAATGACTTTACAAGAAATCGGAGAAACTTTTGATTTAAGCCGTGAACGTGTGCGGCAAATTCGAGAAAAAGGAATCCGTAGGCTGAAACATCAATCCAAAAATAAAAACCTGAAAGCTTATTTGGGTTAATACAGGAATTTTTAAATATAAAAAAAGGGTTTGTTTTTTTCCAAACCCTTTTTTTTATTTGATAAATAAAACCGAGGTTTCCTAAATCAAAAAACAGCCTCAAAATATGATTATCTTTGTGGCTGAAAACATCATCTTCCAACATTAAAAACAATATTGCTTTTGCCGAAACGGCGTTGATATAAACAATTTCCCTTTGAAAAAGCTCATTTTTCTCCTTCCTATTCTCCTATTTTGTTTTGGCACTTCTATTTATGCCCAAAACAAAATCGATTATGACGCCGACCGCGTTTTGAAAAACGAACAAGAATATCCCGGAGCAATGATTTTGCGAAAAGCGACCAATCAGGTTTATTTTAATCACGAAGGAATTGAAGTTTGGTGCGACCTCGCAATTTTTTATCGAGGGGAGGATTTTTTTAAAGCCTATGGGAACGTAAAGATGATTCAAGGCGACTCCATTGTGATGAACAGCGAATATGCTGAATATGATGGAAATACGAAGTTTGCTTTTGCCAGCAAAAACGTGAGTTTGCGCACGCCCAAAAACACCTTAACCACAGATACCTTGTTCCTGAACCGCAATAAACAACAAGCTTTTTATAGAAGTGGTGGCACCTTAAGAGATTCTGCATCCGTGATTACCAGCCGAATCGGAAGATATTATATGGATGCAAAAAAATATTCTTTTAT
>CAYPGZ010000029.1:1885-23276 GCA_964410335.1 uncultured Flavobacteriaceae bacterium
GGTCAAATTACCGGCGACACCATTCATTTGTTGAGCAAAAATATCGGGGAAACAGAAGACTCGCAAAGCCAACAACTGGATTCATTGCGGGTTTTCGAAAATGCTTTTATTATACAACAAGACAGCATCAAAGGCTTCAACCAAGTGAAAGGCAAAAGAATGTACGGCCTTTTTGAGGAAAATGAACTCTACGAAGTAAACCTTATCCAAAACACCGAAACGATTTATTATCTTCGGAATGATGAAGACTCTTTGGTAGGTATCGACAAAACCGAATCGGCTTCGATAAAAATGCTGATTCAAAACCGCCAAATCGAAGATATTTATTATTACAATAAAGTGGATGGCATAATTTATCCCGAGGAAGAACTTCCTGAAAACGCCCGAAAACTCAGTGGTTTCAATTGGCGCGGAGAGGAACGCCTCCTTTCAAAAGAAGCCCTGTTTGAAGATGAACCTCCTTTAAATCTTCCGAAAATACAAGGAATTCCTTTACCGGATGATGAGGAAACTTTTTTTGAAGAAAATCAAGATGGAGAGTCGCCCGTACTCAATGAGCATTCACAACTGAATTCAAAAATCTTGAAACCACAAAAAGCGGATTCGATTCCACCTCGCAAAACGGATTCAATTCAGGTTCCACAAACTTTTAATCCCCCGATAAAAGATTCTATTCCGGCAGCTGAATGAATTAAATCCAAGCTATCTTTGCACCGATTTTTCATCATACTTTTTTGAAGCTTCGCAAATGAAGAGCGATTTTCTGAAATATCAAGCTCAAACCACGACTCATCCTTTGGGAATGGAAGTATCTCATGCCCGGGGAAGCTATATCTATTCCAAATCAGGAAAAAAATATTTGGATTTTGTAGCAGGAGTTTCAGCTTGTCCCTTGGGTCATTGTCATCCAAAAGTCACTGAAGCCATAAAAGATCAACTCGACCAATATGCTCACGTGATGGTTTATGGGGAATATGCTCAGGGCCCGGCAGTAGAATTTTCAAAATTATTGGCCTCTCTCCTGCCCGATCCTTTAGAAAAAACCTATTTGGTAAATAGCGGAACCGAAGCCATCGAAGGAGCAATAAAACTCGCGCGGAGATTTACAGGAAGAAAAAAGATTATTGCCGCCAAAAATGCCTATCATGGAAATACGCTGGGTTCATTGAGTTTGATGGATAATGTGGAGCGTACAAAAGTCTTTATGCCGGGAATTGGCGAGGTAGCCCATATTGGTTTTAACGAAGAGACAGATCTTGAAAAAATTACTTCGCAAACCGCAGCAGTAATTTTAGAAAGCATCCAAGGAGGCGCCGGCTTTATCCTTCCGGAGAAAAATTATCTGAAAAAAGTCAAGGAAAAATGTCAGCAAACCGGAGCATTATTAATTTTAGACGAAATTCAACCCGGATTTGGAAGAACGGGCAAACTCTTTGGTTTTGAACATTTTGATGTGGTTCCTGATATTTTAGTTATCGGAAAAGGCATGGGCGGCGGAATGCCTGTAGGGGCTTTTGTTTCCTCATCAGCAATAATGGACAGTTTGAGTCACGATCCGGAACTCGGCCATATCACGACTTTCGGTGGTAATCCGGTGATTGCAGCTTCGGCGTTGGCCACTTTAAAAGAAATCACCGAAACAGGACTTATCGAAGAAAGCCTGCAAAAAGAAAAATTATTCCGAAAATATCTCGCTCACCCTTTGATTTCGGAAATTCGCGGAAAGGGCTTGATGTTGGCTCCCATGCTTCCTGATGCTGAAATCGCAACCCAAGTAATCTTGAAATGTCAAGAAAAAGGGCTCATCTTATTTTGGTTGCTCTTTGAAAAAAAGGCGCTTCGCATTAGCCCTCCCCTAAATATTTCCGCTGCTGAAATCGAAGAAGGTTGTGGCATTATTCTTGAAGTATTAAATGAAATTATGGAGCGTAAATGATTTAAAATGAAGCAACGAAAGGTGAAGTCAGATTAGTTAAAATTCATAATTCCTTCCCCCACGTATCCCCCAAAACCTGTTCATTAATTTGTTGACAACAAAAGAAGAAATGCTTGAAACATACGTTATTCAAGTTATAACTTTAGTTGCATGAAATAGGATCTTGTTTAAAATCTCTTTTCTGTATTGCCAATACATCCTTTGTTTCATCAGAAAAAACATTTAAATAAGATCAAAGAAAAAACTCGTGTATGCAATTCAATCAAAATGAAGAGTACGGTTTCGCACTCACACGTTTCGAGTCTATGCTGAAAACAAATGAAGTTTTGTTTTTTGACTCAGATGAATTCGAGGAAATACTCAACCATTACCTTGAAATAGGGAAAATCAGTTTGGCAAAAAAAGCTTTGCGTCTGGGACTTTCTCAACATCCCACTTCCACCAATCTTCGACTTTATGAAATCGAATTGCTGATTTTTGAAAACAAGCTGGAAGTCGCGGAAATAATGTTGAACGAGCTTCAGGGTCTGGAGCCGTATAACGAAGAAATTTATATTCATAAGGCCAATATATTTTCCAAACAAAACAACCACCACGAAGCCATCAAACTCCTAGGAAAAGCTTTGGAAATCACCTCCGATGCTGCCGATGTGCATTCCCTCATCGGGATGGAATATCTGTTTGTGGAAGATTATGAAAACGCCAAAATCAGCTTTATGAAATGTCTGGAACTGGACGAGCTGGATTATTCGGCTTTGTATAATATTATTTATTGCTACGACTTTTTAGAACAGCAAGAGGAAGCCATCGAATATTTGAATATGTTCCTCAATAAAAATCCATATTCCGAAGTGGCTTGGCATCAAATCGGGAGACTTTATGCTGACTTGAAAGAATATGATAAAGCCTTGACTTCCTTCGATTTTGCGATAATTTCCGATGAATATTTCGTTGGTGCCTATCTTGAAAAAGGTAAGGTTTTAGAGAAGATGGGGCGCTATAAAGAGGCTATCGAAAATTTTCAAATCACTTTAAACCTTGATGATCCCACAGCTTTTGCCTATATGCGCATTGGGAAATGCCATGAAAAATCGGGAGAAGATAAATTGGCCTTAGACCATTATAAAAAAGCCGTTTATGAAGACCCGATGTTGGATAAAGCTTGGATTGCCCTGACCGATTTTTATTTTAAAAAGAAAGAATATCGAAAAGCCCTTTATTTCATCAATAAAGCTATCAATATCGATGAAGAAAATGTGCTTTATTGGAAACGCTATGCCAAAATAAACCATCGTTTGAAACTTTTTGAAGAAGCAGAGCACGGATATCGGAAAAGTTTGGAGTTGGGAAATTATGAACTTGAAACCTGGATTACGCGCTGTGATATTCTTATCAAGCTGGGAGAATATAGACCCGCGATAAAAAACCTGATGCAGGCTTCGGAGTTTTATCCGGAAACTGCCGAAATCGAATTTCGATTAGCAGGATTGTCTTTTATGCTGCAGGATACAGAAAAAGGTCATTTCCATCTAAAAAATGCATTGAAAATTGATGCAGAATATGTGATTATTATCGAGGAATTATTTCCGAAACTATTTAAGCGCAAAAGTCTTCAAGACATAATTTCCAAATACTATTCTCATTAAGATTGAGGGATAAATATTATTGCCAACTGAAAACTGCTCCTGAAAATGCAGTCCATAAGAAGTTTTAGCGACCGGGTATTTTTGGTACTGAAAGGCATCGGAATGGGCGCCGCTAATAAAGTGCCCGGAGTTTCCGGCGGGATGGTCGCCTTTGTTGCCGGCTTTTATGAAGAATTTATCTATTCCCTTCAAAAAATCAATTCCAAGGCCTTTAAACTCTTGATGAATGGCCGATTCAAGAGTTTTTATCAATATATAAACGGGCGTTTTCTTACCCTGCTCCTCTTTGGAATGGTAATCAGCTATTTCAGCGTTTCGCTCTTGCTCGATTATCTGATTGTGCATTATGAAACCTATGTCTGGTCAGCGTTTTTTGGCATGATTATCGGCTCTATTTTTTATGTAGCCAAGGATTTTCAAGATTGGAACAAACGCAATATCGCTTTGATGACTGCTGCAATGATTGGGGGTGCAGCACTGAGTTTTCTTGATCCGGCCACCGAAAACGACAACCTTTGGTTCGTGTTTTTTTGTGGGGTCATCGGAGTTTCGGGGCAGACCTTACCGGGACTTTCAGGTTCTTTTATTCTCATGCTTTTCGGTAATTATGTATTGTTATTGGTGGATTCTGTAAATGCCTTGTTCGTAACCTTTATCGATATTTTTCAAGGAGATTTTGCCTTTTTGGATAATGCCGAACGTCTCCGATTATTAAAAATTTTAGTGGTATTTTCTTTAGGCTCGGTGGTGGGACTGGTCACTCTTTCACATTTGTTAGGGTATTTGTTGGAACGTTTCAAAACCCGTACTTATGCCGTGATTATAGGCTTTATCACCGGTTCTTTGGGCGTGGTTTGGCCGTGGAAAGAAACTTTATACAAAACCGATATGGCAGGAAATTTTCTGCTGAATACCGCCGGAGATAAGATTGTAGAAAATTATCAACGTTATCTTCCCTCCTTTTCCGATTCTCAAACCTGGATTTCGATATTTTTTATTTTAGTGGGCGTGGGAATTATTATCGGATTGGAATTGTACGGGAAATATCTGGAAAGAAAAAAACATGCGTAAATACGGGCTAATCGGAAAAAATATCAATTACTCCTTTTCAGGGAAATATTTTACGGAAAAATTCGCTTCTGAAAATATTCCGGCCGAGTATCTGATTTTTGATATTGATGAGATTTCCGAGTTCGAGAAAATTATTACAAAACCCGAGTTACAGGGGTTAAACGTCACCATTCCTTATAAAGAAAGCGTGATGGCTTTCTTGGATAATATCGATTCTGAAGCAGCGAAAATCGGAGCCATAAATACCATAAAAATCCACAAAGGAAAGACGCTAGGCTTCAATACCGATGTTTATGGATTTGAAAAAGCCATTTCCCCTTTATTGGAAAACCACCATAAAAATGCACTAATCCTCGGCACCGGAGGAGCATCAAAAGCCGTGAAGTATGTGTTAGAAAAAAGGGGGATCGAGTTTAAAATGATTTCGCGAAAAGCTTCAAAAAACCGACTTTCGTATGCACAAGTTTCAGAAGAAATTATCAAGAAAAATTTTATTATCATCAATTGTACCCCTTTAGGCACTTTCCCTGATACGGAAAGCTTTCCCGATATTCCGTATCATTATCTCACAAATAAACATTTGCTGTTTGATCTGACTTATAATCCTGCGGAAACAAAATTTCTCAAACTCGGAAAAAAACAAGGTGCACAAACCGAAAATGGTTTAAACATGCTTAAATTTCAAGCAGAAAAGGCATGGGAAATTTGGAATAACCGGGTGAGTTATTCCAAAATCCAGCCATAAATAAAGTTTAGGTTTACTTTTTTGATTGCTTCCATTTAAGTTTTTCCTGTGCATCCACAATCGAAACTGCTGCCATATTGACCATTTCTTCCACGCTGGCTCCCAATTGCAGGATATGCGCGGGTTTATCAAGTCCCATAATAATCGGACCGATTGATTCGGTGTGATAGAGTTCTTTTATTAATTTATAGGTGCCATTTGCAGAATCGAGGTTGGGATAAATCAAGGTATTGACTTTCATTCCGGCAAGTTTGGTAAAAGGGAATTTGCTTTGCATCATTTGTTTGTTTAAAGCAAAATCCACTTGCACACCGCCATCCACGAGAATATCGGGATGAGCACGATGTAAATATTCCACAGCTTGCTGAACTTTCTCAGCTTGTCCTGCTGAAGAAGAACCAAAATTGGAATATGAAACCATTGCTATGACCGGTTGCATTCCAAATAATTTCACGGTGAAAGCAGTCATTCTTGCAATTCGGGCAAGGTTTTTTGCATCGGGATCGATATTGAGAGAAGTATCGCTTATAAAAAGTGGGCCACGCGAAGTATTCATCAAGTTAGTAGTGGCAATTCGTGTGGCTCCTTTGGCCAAACCAATGATTTCCAAAATAGGTTTCACAACCGTGGGATAGGCTCGGGAATACCCGGAAAGCATAGCATCGGCATCCCCTTCACTCACCATCATCGCCGCGTAATAATTGCGTTCTCGCATGAGTTTTTCGGCATCGTAAAGCGTTATTCCCTTTCGACGTCTTTTCTTCCAAAGTACCTTTGCATAAGCTTTTAAGTGTTCTTTCTCCTCATCGGATTTTGGATCGATAATTTGCACATCAGCATCAAATTCAATTTCGTCCATCAATTCCTTAATGGTTTCTCTTCTTCCTAACAAAATCGGAATTCCAATTTTTTCGTCGTGAACAATTTGAGCGGCTTTTAAAACATCCAAGTGATCAGCTTCAGCAAAAACAATACGTTTAGGATCCATTTTGGCACGGTTAAGCAACAAACGGGTAATCTTATTTTCATTGCCCATGCGTTCCAAAAGTTCACTTTCATACCTTGCCCAGTCCTCGATGGGTTCTTTAGCCACCCCACTATCCATTGCAGCTTTGGCCACCGCCGGTGGGATTTTTGCAATCAACCTCGGGTCAAAAGGTTTGGGGATAATATAGTCTCGTCCAAAAATCAACTTTGTTTCTCCATAGGCAATATTCACCTGCTCCGGGACAGGTTCTTTGGCTAGTTCTGCCAACGCCTTTACCGCTGCCATTTTCATTTCCTCATTGATTTTCGTAGCGCGCACATCCAAGGCGCCCCGGAAGATAAAAGGAAAACCCAGCACGTTGTTGACTTGGTTGGGATGGTCACTACGACCGGTGGCCATAATGACATCCTCACGCGTGGCCACCGCCAAATCGTAATCCATTTCAGGATTCGGATTGGCCATGGCAAAAACAATAGGATTTTTGGCCATGCTTTTTAGCATTTCCGGAGAGACAATATCCGCCACGGAAAGCCCCACAAATACATCTGCATTTTTCATGGCCTCTTCCAAGGTATCAATTTTTCTTTTGGTAGAGAATTCTACTTTTTCCGGGGAAAGATTTTCACGATCTGCACGAATCACCCCTTTGCTGTCCAACATCACTATGTTTTCGGGCTTTGCGCCAAAAGCTTTGTAGAGTTTCGTACAGGAAATCGCTGCAGCTCCGGCACCGCTCACCACGATTTTCACTTTTTCAATTTTCTTTTTGGCCAACTCCAGTGCATTTAATAAAGCTGCCGCAGAAATAATTGCTGTACCATGCTGATCGTCGTGCATAACGGGAATGTCCAGCTCTTCTTTCAGGCGTCTTTCGATTTCAAAAGCTTCGGGAGCAGAAATATCCTCGAGATTTATCCCGCCAAAAGTAGGCGCAATATTTTTCACGGTTTCCACGAATTTATCCACGTTGGTGGTATCGACTTCGATATCAAAAACATCTATTCCCGCAAAAATTTTAAATAAAAGCCCTTTTCCTTCCATCACAGGTTTTGAAGCTTCGGGACCGATTTCTCCTAAACCTAAAACCGCTGTACCGTTTGAAATAACGGCTACCAGGTTTCCCTTTGCGGTATATTTATATACATTGTTTTTGTCTTTTTTAATTTCCAGACAAGGTTCGGCTACCCCGGGAGAATAAGCCAATGCCAAATCGCGTTGAGAAGCGTATTTTTTGGTAGGCACAACGGCTATTTTTCCCGGACGAGGTTTGGCGTGATAGACCAATGCTTCACGCCTTTTACTTTCTTTACTCATATTTTTTTCTTGTAAAGGCAAATATAGTGAATAGTGTTTTGGATTGGTTAATTGAGGTTTTCGGATTCCAAAAAATTTATTCCTTTTCGAGAAAAGCGATGTTTCGCTTTAAGCCTGAAAACTTGGTTCGCTTCACGGCTGATTTTTTAAATATCTTTCGAAAAACTTCTTCTGTGATTTCCTCCCAATCTTTTTTATTCATTTCCAACAAATCGGGATGAGGATCAAAAAGGGGTTCATTGTGAGGTTTTGAAAAACGGTTCCAGGGACACACATCCTGACAAATATCACATCCAAACATCCAATCTTCAAATTTTCCCTTTTGGGATTCAGGTAGGGAATCTTTTAATTCGATAGTGAAATAAGAAATACATTTGCTTCCATCCACCTGATACGGAGCAGTGATTGCTTGTGTGGGACAGGCATCAATACACGCCGTGCAACTCCCACAATGATCGGTAACGGGAGTGTCGTATTCCAGTTGTAAATCGATGATAAGTTCCGCGATAAAATAGAAAGAACCGGTTTTTTTAGTCAATAAGTTACTGTGTTTTCCAATCCAACCCAAACCGCTTTTTGCTGCCCAAGCTTTATCCAAAACCGGTGCAGAATCCACAAATACACGACCGTCCACCTCTCCGATTTCTTGGTGGATAAAATTCATAAGCGATTTTAATTTATCTTTTATCACAAAATGATAATCGGTGCCGTAAGCATATTTGCTGATTTTATAGGAATCTTCGCGTTGAAATTCTTTCGGATAATAATTCAATAATAGGGAAACAACACTTTTTGCACCCGGGACTAATATTTTGGGATTCAGTCTTTTATCAAAGTAGTTTTCCATATATTTCATTTTGCCGTGCCTGCCTTCCTCCAACCATTTTTCAAGACGTGGCGCTTCTTTTTCAAGAAATTCCGCTCTCGAAACCCCACAAGAAAGAAATCCGAGGCGGGAAGCTTCGGCCTTAATGAGCTGAGTATTTTTTGAGCTGTTCAACTAATTTATATTTTTTTGTGCAACCTCAACAATTATCTCATTTCTCCTCTCAACGAAGTTTCAAAAATTGTTTTAAATACCTTAGGCGATAAATCTTTTGTCAGCAGGTACATCATTTTGGCTACGGCCGCTTCGGTGGTCATATCTTTTCCCGAAATCACCCCGATTTTTTTAAGGCGCGTACTGGTTTCATATTTCCCCATTTCCACGCTTCCGCCACTGCATTGAGTTACATTGGCCACCACCACTCCCCGAGCGATGGTTTCTTTCAAAATATCTATAAACCAATCTGCGCTTGGTGCATTTCCGCTGCCGTAAGTTTCCAGAATTACCCCTTTTAGGTTATCTGCGGAAAGCATGTGTCCAAAAGTTTTTTCGTTTAATCCCGGAAAAATTTTAATGATGGCGATATTGTCTTCCAATTCTTTATGCACAAAAAACCTTCTGCGTCTGTCCACCCGTCTCAGCTCTTCATAATCAATTAAAAGATTTACCCCGGATTCAGCCAGAGGCGGATAGTTGAGCGATTCAAAAGCTTCAAAATGCTGGGCATTTATCTTGGTAGCCCGGTTTGCCCGGTAGAGTTTATATTCAAAATAAAGTCCCACCTCATTAATCACCGTTCGTCCATTTTTCTGCAAACCCGCAAATTGTATAGCCGTAATAAAATTCTCTTTGGCATCGGTGCGCAAATCACCAATGGGAAGTTGCGAACCCGTGAAAATTATTGGTTTAGCCAGATTTTCCAACATAAAACTTAAGGCTGAAGCAGAATAGGCCATAGTGTCACTGCCGTGCAAAACCACGAAACCATCATAATCATCGTAGTTTTTTTCAATAATTTCTGCAAGTTTCACATATCCCGCAGGATCGATATTTGAGGAATCGATAGGCTCTTCAAAACTCACCGTGTCAATAGAATGTTCGAGGAGTTTCAATTCGGGAATACGCAAAAGCAAGTCGTCAAAATTAAAGGGTTTCAACGAACCGGTCTCGAAATTTTTTATCATCCCGATGGTTCCCCCGGTATAAATAAGCAGTATTTTGGAACTTGAACTTGATGACATATTTTTTCACTTAGGATGAGAAAACTTTTTCTGAGAAAACTTTATATACAATTCTACTCAATAAACATATATATAAGCACAAAACATTTCATTATACGCCAAAAACCTCCTTTGAATTCTCGGTCGTAATCGCCGCTATTTTCTCTACAGGCAGGGTGTAAATTTTCGCTAATTTTTCAGCAACTTTCAGCAAATAACTACTCTCATTTCGTTTTCCGCGATAAGGCGTTGGAGCGAGATAAGGTGAATCCGTTTCTAAAACAATATTTTTCAAATCGATTTCATGCAAAAACCGATCGATTTTTCCATTTTTAAAAGTCACCACTCCTCCAATTCCGAGTTTCATATTATAGGAAATTGCTTGTAAGGCTTGTTCTTTGGTGCCCGTGAAACAATGAAAAATACCAAAAAGTCTTTCGTCTTTTTCTTCTTCCAGCACCTCAAAAATCTCATCAAAAGCTTCCCGGCAATGAATAACGATGGGAAGTTGATGTTTTTTTGCTAAACGGATTTGTCTTTTGAAAGCTTCCACCTGCCATTCTAAAGTGGATTTGTCCCAATACAAATCAATTCCAATTTCGCCCACGGCCACAAATTTTCTTTTGGAAAATTCATTTTCTACGTGCTGCAATTCCTTTTCAAAATCAGTTTTCACCGACACCGGGTGCAACCCCATCATCAAAAAAACATTATCCGGAAATTTTTCTTCCAAGTCATACATGGCCGCAGTACTTTTCGAATCTATTGCCGGCACAAAAAATCGCTCTACTCCCCTATCAAAAGCCCGTTGCATCATGGCTTGGCGGTCTTTGTCAAATTCAGGGCTGTAGAGATGTGTATGCGTATCGGTTAAAAGCATTATCCAAAAGAATTTATCTTTGCGCCAAAATTACACAAATGCCGACACTGCGAAAGCTTTTAACCGAAAAAGGCTATCATCGAATCAAGTTGAAGCTCACGGGCACCAATCATCTCGAGCTAAAAGCAAAAATAAACGATGTAGAAGGCAATTTTTTGTTAGATACAGGTGCTTCCAGTTCCTGTGTAGGCATAGATCAGGCAGCACATTTCCAGCTTTTTAGTGAAGAAAGTGATGTCCGGGCAGCAGGGGCAGGAGCAAATAATATGCTCACTCGTATTTCCACGGGAAATGTTTTGCAAATACAGAACTGGAAAAAGAAAAAAACCGACTTGGTACTTTTTGATTTAAAACATGTAAATGAGGCTCTGACCAATCACAAAGCCGCTCCCGTGCACGGAATACTGGGCGCTGATGTTTTAAAGAAAGGTAAAGCGGTGATTGACTACCAATACCAGTATCTTTATTTGAAATAACCTCAAAAACGCCTTCATTTTTTAATCTATCTTTGCAACTTTGCATTTTAAAACAAAGAATTAATATATAACCCAAACGCTTCATTTACCGTGATAAATATTACCCTTCCCGATGGCAGCATCAAAAAAGTAGAAAGCGGCACCACCCCGCTGGAAGTTGCCAAAAACATCAGCGAAGGCTTGGCACGAAATGTAATTTCGGCGAGTTTTAACAAAAAAACCGTAGAAGTGTCCACCCCGCTTACCTCGGATGGTTCTTTAGTGCTTTATACCTGGAACGATTCTGAGGGAAAAAAAGCTTTTTGGCACAGCTCAGCTCACGTGATGGCACAAGCTCTGCAAGAACTTTATCCGGGAATAAAATTAACCATCGGTCCCGCTATCGAAAATGGGTTTTATTATGATATCGATTTCGGCGAACATAAAATCTCTGAAAACGATTTTGCTAAAATCGAGAATAAGATGCTCGAAATTGCCCGGGGAAAACACAACTTTCATCTGCATCCCGTCTCGAAAAAAGACGCGTTGGAATATTATAAAAAAGAAAACAACCCCTACAAAGTGGAGTTAATCGAAAACCTCGAAGATGGTGATATCACTTTCTGCGATCACGACAACTTCACCGATTTATGCCGCGGAGGGCACATTCCCAACACCGGTTTTATCAAAGCTGTCAAATTGATGAGCGTTGCCGGAGCCTATTGGCGCGGTGATGAGAACAACCCCCAGCTCACACGAGTGTATGGAATTTCGTTCCCAAAACAAAAAGAACTCAAGGAATATCTCGAACTTTTGGAAGAAGCCAAAAAACGCGATCACCGAAAGCTCGGAAAGGAATTGCAACTCTTCACATTTTCTCAAAAAGTAGGACAAGGACTTCCTCTCTGGCTTCCCAAAGGAGCAGCGTTACGAGATCGTCTGGAAAATTTTTTAAAACAAGCTCAGAAAAAAGCGGGTTATGAGCCGGTAGTTACCCCGCATATCGGGCATAAAGATTTGTATGTCACTTCCGGTCATTATGCAAAATACGGCGAAGACAGTTTTCAACCCATCAAAACCCCAAATGAAGGCGAAGAGTTTATGCTTAAACCCATGAACTGTCCTCACCATTGTGAAATTTTTAAATCTGAACAATGGAGCTACCGCGATTTGCCTAAACGCTATGCTGAATTTGGAACGGTTTATCGATATGAGCAAAGTGGCGAACTCCATGGTCTCACCAGAGTGCGCGGGTTTACCCAGGACGATGCTCACCTTTTTTGCACCCCTGATCAATTGGATGAAGAATTCAAAAAAGTCATTGATTTGGTGCTGTATGTATTTGGTTCTTTAGGTTTCGAAGATTTTATGACCCAAGTATCCCTTCGCGATCCGGATAATAAAGACAAATACATCGGTTCGGATGAAAATTGGGAAAAGGCCGAAAATGCAATTATCAATGCAGCGAAAGAAAAAAACCTCAAATACGTGGTTGAAACCGGCGAAGCCGCATTTTATGGACCCAAATTAGATTTTATGGTGAAGGATGCTCTGGGAAGAAGCTGGCAACTCGGCACCATTCAAGTGGATTATAATTTGCCCGAACGTTTTGACTTGACTTATAAAGGTGCCGACAACGAATTGCACCGCCCGGTGATGATTCACCGCGCTCCTTTTGGCAGTATGGAACGATTTGTGGCGATACTTTTGGAACACACCGGCGGGAATTTTCCCTTATGGCTTATGCCGGAGCAGGCTATTATTTTAACTTTGAGTGAAAAATATGAAAAATACACCCAAAAAGTTTTAAGTTTGCTCGAAAATCACGAAATTCGCGCCCTCGTGGATTCCCGCAGTGAAACCATGGGCAAAAAAATCCGGGAAGCGGAAATGAACAAATTGCCCTACATGCTTATTGTCGGGGAAAATGAAGAAAAAGACCAGACTGTTTCCGTCCGAAAACACGGCGGCGAAGATTTGGGAAGTATGAAAATTGATGCCTTTGCAGAAATTATCAAATCCGAAATCGCATCGAGTCTGAAGACTTTTAGCACCGCGAAATAAAAATAAATAAAGTTTAATTAAAACGAGTAGTCATAGCAATACGAAGAAAAAGAACGAAAAGGCCGCTTAGGCAAGTCAAGGAAGATCCACATCGGATAAACAAAAAGATCCGTGCGGAAGAATTGCGCTTAGTGGGTGACAATGTGGAAATGGGGGTTTACCCCACACGCCAAGCTCTGGAAATGGCAGAGGAACAAGGACTGGATTTAGTGGAGATATCTCCAAAGGCCGATCCCCCTGTAGCCAAAATAATGGACTACAAAAAGTTCCTCTACGAACAAAAAAAGCGCGAAAAGGCGCAAAAGGCCAAAGCCAGTAAGGTTGTGGTGAAGGAAATCCGTTTTGGGCCCAACACTGATGACCACGATTACGAATTCAAGAAAAATCACGGGAAGAAATTCCTTCAGGAAGGCGCAAAGCTAAAAGCTTTTGTTTTCTTTAAAGGTCGATCCATTGTTTTCAAAGATAAAGGTGAAATCCTATTACTGAAACTTGCGCAAGATTTGGAAGAGTTCGGAAAAGTGGAACAAATGCCAAGGCTCGAAGGAAAGCGTATGACCATGTTTATCGCTCCGAAGAAAACAAAATAGAGGTGCGAGACAAAATAAAAACCGGTTTATACGTTTATCAAAAAAAATAAGTGGGATAATTAAATATAAGAAAGATGCCAAAAATGAAAACCAAATCCAGTGCCAAGAAGCGTTTTAAGCTTACCGGCACCGGAAAAATCAAGCGTAAGCACGCGTTTAAAAGTCACATTCTTACGAAGAAATCCAAAAAACGCAAACTTGCCTTGACTCATTCGACTTTGGTCGATAAGTCTGATGAAAACAACATCAAACTTCAGTTACGCCTGAAATAATTCAGGACAAACGGTAATTTAATTTTTTATTTAACCATGGAACGGGCTTTTTAAGCGTTCAAAAAAAAGAACCGCCTGTTACAAAACACAAGAAAAAATGCCAAGATCAGTAAACTCAGTTGCAAAAAGAGCACGCAGAAAAAAGGTGCTCAAGCAGGCCAAAGGCTATTTCGGACGTAGAAAAAACGTTTGGACAGTAGCTAAAAATGCGGTGGACAAAGCCATGCTTTATGCCTACCGTGATCGAAAAACCAAGAAAAGAAACTTCCGTTCGCTGTGGATTATGCGTATTAACGCTGCCGCTCGTGAGCACGGAATGAGCTATTCTCAATTTATGGGAAAAGTGAAAGCCAACAACATCGAATTGAACAGAAAAGTTCTTGCAGATTTGGCTATGAACCATCCCGAAGCGTTCAAATCCATAGTTGACAAAATAAAATAGATATAGCAACATCCCACTTTTGCAAAAATCCCATTCAACATCTGAGTGGGATTTTTTTTATCCCATTTTTAGGTATGTGATTGAAAGGAGATGGCTTCAAAAAACCCCTAGGGAAGGGGGTTTTCTATGGATATTTTGTTTTATGGAAGGAGGAATAGCCCGAAAACATTATTTTTGTGAATTATGCAAAAAATCTTCTTTGTACTCTTCGTAGTTTGTTTGACAAATCAAAATATATATTGTCAGGAAAACCCTTTTTCTCAATTCGGAAAATTTTATCGCGATTCCAAAAGCAATATTATTTATATGCCCTTGGGGGAGATTTCCTTTGCCGATAGTGTGATTTCCTACAGCCCCGGATTTCCAAGTCCCATCGATAAATTCAAAGATCCTCAAAAAGCCTTACACGAACCCGATTATAAATCTTACCTCAGTCCGGAATATCTTTCTTTGGGTTGTGGCGGCGTTTTGGTTTTAATGTTTACCGATAATGGTTTTATTAATATGCCCGGCGATGATCTCTATTTTTTTGAAGTCGGTCCTTCGGTAGAACCTTTTGATGTAGAAATTTCAACTGATGGAAAAAACTGGGAAAAGGTTGGTCCGGTGGCCGGTGGAACCACATCAATCGATATTAAAGATGTGGATCGCGGTAGGAAACAAATTTATTATTACATCCGGCTGACGGATTTAAAATCCTTTTGTCCGGGAGATACCCCGGGTTCTGATATCGATGCGGTAGGTACGGTGAGCGGAGTTTTTAAAATTAGTCTAAACACCAGTGTGCTTTTCGATAGCGATGAATATGTGCTGAAAGAAGAAGCCACGGAAAATTTGGAAAAACTCGCTCAAGATATCATAAAAATCGGTAATGCAGATATTCTTATAGAAGGTCATACGGACAGCGATGCCAGTGATCAATATAATATTATACTTTCCGAAAACCGTACCACCAGCGTAATGAACAAACTGAATTCGCTCTTACAAGACCAAGGAGAATTTTGGTATAAGACCAAGTTTTATGGGGAATCGCGTCCTATCGCTACCAACGAAACTGAAGAAGGAAAACAAAAGAACAGAAGAGTAGAGATTGTGGTGATGCCGGATGAAAAATTTTATACCGTGCCGGAGAGAGATTAGCAGCAATCAGCTTATATAAAACACCAAATCAAAGTTTTTTTGCCAGTTTGGGAAGATTGATCAAAGAGGCGTTTTTAGCGTTGGGCTTGTAGTTTTCTGCAGCAATCATTCGGACTAAAACGATTTCTTTTTCCGGGACAATGATAAGGTATTGCCCCAAATATCCAATTGCCGAAAAAGAAATCAACTTCCCCTCAGGAATAATTTTCCAATCATTTTTGGACAAGCTACCCAACAATTTACCTACAGCTCGGAGTTCTTCCGGCGAAAAAATGTTTTTTGCCTTTTCGAACATTTGATTCATGTTGGCGTAAGTCCCTTTCATTTTCTCTAGCAGTTTTCCGGTAGTTTCATCGGTTTTCATACGTATGGAGGCAATAAATTCATCGTCAATCACATAATTTTCATATTCAAAATCCAGCCACCATTGCATTCCGTATTTTTTATTTTTTTCAGATGATTCAATCATCGTCCGGACTCCTTTCTCGCTTAAGATTTGTCGTGTATCCCACTTTCCATTATTTAATAGCAACAAGCCAATTTTGGCTAAATCAGCAGGTAAAATTTCAAGTCCTGCCATTGCATAAGGGTTTCCGGAGGAATCTTTTCTCCAGTTATAATCCTTAATTCCCAGTGGAGCAAAAAGATGCTTGTCCAGAAATTCATCCAATTTCATGTGGGTGGTTTGCTCAATAATCCCGGCAAGAAGGTTGCAGGCTTTATTGTTGTAGGAAAATTTGCTTCCGGGCAAATCATCCAATTCAGCACTCAATGCAAGCTGAATTACATTTGGTGAAGGTTCCACTTCAATTCCTGCATTCGACACATTTTGCAAGCCTGAAGTATGTTCCAAGAGATGTTGGATGGTTATTTTCTTTTTATTTCCTTGATTCCACTCGGGGTAAATTGTATAAACAGGTTGTTCCAAGCTGTCGATATATGCATTTTCCAACAACAAGAGGACTGCAATGCTCACCACCGATTTGGTGGCTGACATGGCATCAATTTTCTGTATCGGTTTGTGGAAGTAGTTTTCATAAACCTGTTTTTTTTCCTTATAAATAAGCAGTGCATTTGTATTGGTGCGATTGCATTCACTGACAATTGAATCCAAAATACTTTGATTGAGGTTTTGGGCATAAATTGTCGCGATAGACAACAGTCCAATTATCGACGATAAAAGAATGTTTTTCATCTGTTTAAAGATTGGTTAGTACCGTAATCTGATTCCCTCGCACCGATCCGGGAGACAAGACAACTAGGGTTTATGCCAGAAACTAAGTCTTCAATTTCTTTTTCTTAGCTGCCGGGAATAAAACATTGTTCAAAATCAACCGATAACCGGGAGAGTTTGGATGCAGACTCAACTCGGTTTTGGGATCTCCTACCCTATGCTCATAATCTTCCGGGTCATGACCGCCATAAAAAGTAAAAAAACCTTTTCCTTTGGTTCCATGAATATACCGCGCCTCGCCATTGAGGCGATTTTCACCCATCACCAACACGGTGGATTTTATTTCATCAGGATCATAAGCAGTAGTCTGTCCCATAAAACCTTTCACTAAAGCGGTATGATTTTGACATAACATGGTGGGAATGGGATCCCATTTTGCAGAAAAATCCATCAGCGTAAAATAATCTTTTTCGCGGGGGATTTTCCGTTTTCGGGTCATATCGATTGATGAAAATTCATAGACCATAGGATCGGTTTCCAAAATAAAATTAGTGAAAGCAAAAGTTTTTGAATAATCAATTTTATTTTGATATCCGGGATCGCTCGCATCTCCATCAAACATGGGTTCACAAATATCAACCCCGTCTGCAGCCAGCGCAATATCAAAACTGTCGGTGGCACTACACATGGCAAACATGAAACCTCCTCCTACGACATAATCACGGATTTTTTTTGCTACGGCCAATTTTTCTTCGGAAACTTTATCGAAGCCTAATTCAGCACTCAATGCTTCAGCACGTTTTTTATCTTCTATATACCAAGGTGCAAACCGAAAAGCCCTATAAAATTTACCGTATTGACCAGTAAAATCTTCATGATGCAGGTGAAGCCAATCGTATAAAAGCAAATTGTCTTCCAGTACTTTCTTGTCATAAATTTCATCGTAAGGAATTTCGGCATAAGTCAATACCATAGTTACTGCATCGTCCCAGGGTGAATTTCCCGGGGGGGTATATACGGCGATTTTAGGCGCTTTTTCTAAAACCACTGCTTCCATATTTTGAGAAGGGCTACTTATGGTTTCAAGGATTTCCTCAGTTTTGGCATTGCTTAGAATTTCAAATGAAACTCCCCGAATAGTGCATTCTCTCCGGGTTTTTTCAGTGTCGGAAAGCAAAAAAGAACCCCCGCGATAATTGAGCAACCAGTTTACTTTTTGGTCTTGGCTCAGCACCCAATAGGTAATGCCATAGGCCTTGAGATGATTCTCCTGGGATTTTGCATCCATGGGGATTAAAATATAGGAAGCAAAAGAATTAAAAGAAAATAAGAGGATAATAATCGTGAAAGCCAACTTTTTCATGGAGTTTTTTTTTAACCGTGTGTATGAAAATGCTTTGAGAAAGAACGCAAAGTTTATTCCAAAAATACAAAAAGTTAGGCAGGTAATTTTTCTGTATGAATTTTAGAATGGCACCTCGTCTTCACCCTCGTCAGGTGAAGTATCTCCAAAAGCTTCATTTGCATCAGGAAATTTTTCGATTCGGAAAGTGTCATCGTTTGCGGCTTCGTTCATTTTTGAAGGAATTTCAAAAGGAGTGTCGAAGTTATCCAGATTTTCAAAACGGCCGAGTTCTTTGATAAATTTCAAACGAATATTATCCAAACCGCCATTTCGGTGTTTAGCAATAATCAATTCTGCCTGATTTTCAGTGGGTGAGCGTTCATCATCGTCCCATTCGTCAATTTTGTAATATTCGGGGCGATAAATAAAAGAAACAATATCCGCATCTTGTTCAATAGCTCCGGATTCCCGCAGGTCACTCAACAAAGGGCGTTTGCTGCCGCCACGAGTTTCCACAGCACGCGAAAGCTGTGAAAGGGCAATAACGGGAATATTCAACTCCTTGGCCAGCGCCTTTAGATTTCGTGAAATGGTAGAAATTTCTTGCTCCCGGTTTCCGTTTTTTTGACTTGCTCCGGAAGTCATCAATTGCAAATAATCGATGATTATCAATTGGATTCCATGTTGAGAAGAGAGTCGTCGTGCTTTTGCACGTAAATCAAAAATGGAGATTGAGGGAGTATCATCGATAAATAAGGGTGCTTTTTCAAGACCTTTTACTTTTACGTTCAGTTGTTCCCACTCATGGGTTTGAAGGTTTCCGGTTCGCAATTTTTCGGAGTTCAATCCTGTTTCTGAAGAGATCAAACGCGTAATCAGCTGAACTGAAGACATTTCCAAAGAAAAGAAAGCCACCGGAATATTCTGTCCCACGGCAATATTTCTGGCCATGGAAAGCGTTAATGCGGTTTTTCCCATTCCCGGACGGGCAGCGATAATAATCAAATCACTGGGTTGCCATCCGGAAGTGATTTTATCCAACTTTTCAAAACCCGCGGGGATTCCGCTCAAACCTTCTTTGTTGGAAATTTCTTCGATTCGCTTTTTAGCTTGAATAACGAGATCTTGAGCCGTTTCGGAAGAACGTTTTATATTTCCTTGAGTAACTTCATAAAGTTTGGCTTCGGCATGATCGAGCAGGTCAAAAACATCGGTACTTTCATCATAGGATTCTTCAATTATTTCATTGGAAATCTGAATCAAACTACGCTGAATATATTTCTGCAAAATTATCCTGGCGTGATATTCGATGTGCGCAGATGAAGAAACTTTTTGGGTGAGTTGAATCAAATAATACTCTCCTCCGGAAGCTTCCAGTTTTTTATCTTTTTTGAGTTGACTGGAAACCGTTAATAAGTCCACCGGCTGATTGCTCGTGAATAATTTATAGATAGCCTCAAAAATATTTTTATGCGCTTCTTTGTAGAACACATCAGGCTTCAACAAATCGATGGTATCATCAACCCCTTTTTTATCAATCATCATCGCCCCAAGCACACTTTCCTCTAAATCAACTGCTTGGGGAGGTATTTTCCCTTTTTCGAGATTGATGACGTTTCCTCTTCCGTAAGTGCCAGGTTGAAATGATTTGACTTTTTCCATGCCACGAATGTAAATAAATTGTTAAGCTAATTCACACAAAAGTAGGACAGACTCATTAACAATGAGCTGTTGAAATCCTGTTGAAAAGTTACTGAAAAACTTGTTGAAAACCAAAACAAAATTTAAGCGTTTGTAATCGGTTTTCTTAAGCGATAGAATTTGAAATGATTAGCTTTTAAATACGCCCATATTTGCGTATTTATCCATCCGATTTTGAACCAATTTTGTTGGGGATAAGTTTTTCAAATCGTCAAAAGCTTTCAAAATGGCCTCTTCAACCAGTGTAAAAGTAGTTTCCCAATCGCTATGTGCACCACCCAGCGGTTCTTTGATGATTTCATCAATAAGTTTTTGCTTTTTCATATCGGCAGCAGTAAGTTTCAGCGCTTCTGCAGCTTTTTCTTTGTAGTCCCAGCTTCGCCATAAAATCGAGGAACAAGACTCGGGAGAAATCACGGAGTACCATGTATTTTCCATCATCAAAACCGTGTTTCCTACTCCAATTCCCAGAGCGCCCCCACTAGCACCTTCGCCAATAATAACTACAATAATCGGCACTTTCAACCGCATCATTTCATAAATATTTCTGGCAATGGCCTCTCCTTGTCCGCGCTCCTCAGCTTCAAGACCGGGAAAAGCACCGGGAGTATCTACAAAACACACCACCGGAAGACCGAATTTCTCTGCACTTTTCATCAAGCGCAATGCTTTACGATAGCCTTCGGGATTGGCCATCCCAAAGTTGCGGTATTGTCGTGTTTTGGTGTTATAGCCTTTTTGTTGACCGACAATCATAAAAGATTGATCTCCTATCTTGCCCAATCCGCCCACCATGGCTTTATCATCTCCAAAATTCCGATCGCCGTGAAGTTCCAAATACGTATTTCCACATAGCGCTTTGATATAGTTGTTGGTGTAAGGCCTGTCCGGATGTCGCGACAATTGAACCCGCTGCCAGGGGGTCAAGTTTTTATAAATTTCTCTTTTCTTCTCGTTGAGTTTACGCTCGATTTGCTTACACGTATTAGAAACATCAACCTCACTCTCATCACCAATGGCGCAAGCTTTGTCGTATTGATCTTGAAGTTCTTTTATGGGAAGTTCAAATTCGAGGTATTCCATGGTTTTTTGGATAACAATTAAAAGGCAAAGGTAAGAAATTAGACGGTAGGTATAAATGCTTGGCGAGAAGAATTGAGAAAGGGGGAAATCACAAATCGAAATATGGTTTTCCCAAAAAAACTATAAGGATAAACCGTAATTCCATAAAGCATATCCTTCTTAAAAATTGTATTAAAGGCTTCCTTGGAGATTGTTTGTCCAAGCAATCTCAATCATGCATGATTAAAAAACCGGACTGGCTTCGGCCTAAATAACTATTGTCCAACCTTAAATATTTTAATCATGAAAAATTTAAAACACTATTTGAGCCTTACTTTACTTATATGTGCAGCTTATGCCTGCGAACCGGAAGAACTTCCGGATGACCTGAAAACCCCAACCGCGACCGGGGAAACTCTCCCCAACCCACCTGAAGATGAGGATTCCGGGGCAGTTGAGGATACCGGGGACGATGAAGATGACATTGGTGGCGGGCATTGATCACCAATATTATTTTCTC
>CAYPGZ010000030.1:0-6067 GCA_964410335.1 uncultured Flavobacteriaceae bacterium
GTTGTGGCCGATATCAGCCCTTCTTTTTCCAGCACCGTGGGAAGTAGGTTATGAGCTATGTGTCTTACTTCGGTGTGGGTATTTTCCAGAATCTGTTTTACTTTTGAAAACTGATTCATTTGTTTTTCCTGAGACAGATGCGGGATAGACTCTAA
Organism: uncultured Flavobacteriaceae bacterium; assembly: GCA_964410335.1. Taxonomy (GTDB): domain Bacteria; phylum Bacteroidota; class Bacteroidia; order Flavobacteriales; family Flavobacteriaceae; genus DASSWG01. The sequence continues at coordinate 156 of CAYPGZ010000030.1, forward strand.
GCTCATTTTGGCAGCTCCAATCATAGCGGCAATTCCGTCATGAAGCTCGTGGGAAATTCGTTTGCGTTCTCGCTCTTCGCCCAGTATAAAAGAATTGAGAATGGCTTTCTCTTTTTCTTGTTGCAGTCCTTTTAGTTTGGATTGTTGTAGTTTTTTGTTATAGATAAAAATTCCGCCAAAAATCACTATGATTAATACTCCGCTTAAAATTGCCAAAAACAGTTTGGATTGTTGTTTTTGGATTTTCAATTCCTGTTCGGCGAGTTGTTTTTCTTTTTTTTCGGTTTCGTATTTGGCATTAATTTCGTTGATTTCTCTTGTGTTTTCGGCAGAAGAAATAGAATCTTTCAGGGTAGCATAGATATAATAGAAATCAGCGGCTTTTTCTTTTTGATTCCCTTCATAAGAAATCGTGGCGGCAATATGAGCGGCTTTGGGAAGGGTGATACGATCGTCGATTTCTTCGGAAAGATTTACGGCTCGTTCTGCGTATTCCAAAGCTTTTTCGGGTAGCTTTAATTGATTTAAAATATTGGCATACCTGTAATAGGCTCTTGCCTGATGGGTTTTGTCCTTTAATTGGTCGGCATACCGCACAGATTGTTCTATATAATCCAGCGATTTATGTAAGTTTTTTTCGATTAATGAAAGGGTAAGATAGGACTGTGTTTTCGCCATTAAATCGTTTGAAGATTCTGATAATTCCAAGGCTTTTTGTGTCCATTGAAGGGTTTTTACAGTATCTTGTTTATAATAATAAGCTAAGCCTAAGTTGCTTGCAATGGTAGCGATAAACACCACATCATTATTTTCGTGAAGCAGGGTATATGCTTTATGCAAATATTCCAATTGCTTTTCATTATTATTGGTTTCGCTAAGCAAAACGGCTATATTGGAATATAAATAGCCTAAATGCAAGGGATCTCCTCCGTCTTCCAGTAATTCGCCAACTTTAAGATAGTATTTGATAGCGGTATTTAATTCTCCTTTGAAATAATACGCATTGGCCATGAGGTTGTAGGTATCGATGTCTGTGCGTTGGCTTACCACCGGATTAAGGTGTTCCAGGCTTTTGCGGCCATAGGCAATTACAGAATCAAATTTTTGATTATTCCAGAAATAAAAAGCTTTTCGACCATATAAATAATCCATGTATGCTACCTCTTCCCTTTCTCCTTTTTCGATAATTTTATTCAATAATTCAATACAATTTTGCTCTTTATGTACCACACAACTATCGACTTCATCCATCATCGCTCTAATTTCATCACTAACCTCCACAATTTTATCACGATTTTGTGCAGTAGTGTGAAGGCAGGTTAGCAGTATAAAAATAAGGCCTATTGTTTTCATTATTAAAATTGTTATTCTAAATCTTCACAATCCCCTGCATAATGGCTTTTCTTACTATTCCGGCAATATTTTTCACCTCGAGTTTTTGCATTAAGTTCCCCCGGTGTGTTTCAATGGTTTTTTCGGATAAACAAAGCTGCTCTGCAATTTCTTTGGTTGTTTTTTCATGAACAATCAATTGCAAAATTTCTTTTTCCCGTTCGGTTAATTCTACTTTGTTTTTGGCGGTATTCATTTCAAAAAATGCTTGTTGAGTTTTCGGACTAATATATTGTTGGTCGTTTGCAATGGTTTTTAACGCTTTTTCAATTTCTTCTCTACTGTCAATTTTTAACAGATAACCATCAAACCCGGCATTTACAGATGATTTGATGGTTACAGAGTCAGCATGGCTTGTCAAGGCAATGATTTTCATTTGGGGAGCGATTTCTTTTATTTCTCCAATGATTTCCCTGCCGTCGTGTTTGCCGAAATGAATGTCGAGCAACAATACATCAAAGCTTTCCTTTTCCAGGATTTCTTTTAATTCAAAATAGTTTAATACACTTTTGGTGTTTTCTACAAAATCAAAAGTGGACAATAACACTTCTAATCCCTCCAACACCAAAAAGTGATCATCTGCGAGTAAAATCTTCATCCTAATTAACTTTAAAATCGTATAGTTGATAAAGTTAATGCTTTCTTGGCTGAGAACCTATGTTCTTTTCTTTTTTCCTTCTTCACTCCACAATTTGCAAAGCTTTTGGCGAATGATCGAAGGATGATTTTCGATTCTTTTTTTTGAGGCAGGCGCCGGTACGGTTGGCACAAGATTGGTCATTTTTTCGCGTACGGCATGACAGCCCGCCTCATAAAGCACTGATGTTTCTAAAGTATTTGATGAAGTATTCTCGGGAAAACGCCTACCCCCGGCAGGAGGCTGACCCCCAAAAGCAGCGGTAAGGTTTTTTACGGTATGGTCATTTATTACTCTTCCCAAGTTCCTCGCTGAATACTCACATCAAACTTCCCGTTGATGAGGGATACGAAATCAGATTCCGTTCGGGCTGCTTTTCCCGAAAAAGTTCCTTTGATGTGATTATTGGTCAGGGAATTCACGGTTACACCCTTACTGCCCTTGTTGTCAATATCGGTTGAAAGATAGGTTTTAAGATCCAAGGGATTATTTTTGTCTTGCACGCCGACATGAATTTCCGTTACAAATCCCTCATCGTGCCATTGCCATGCTCTTCCAAACGGATAATCCCCAACTCCTTCTTCGGGCATGGTTACGTATAAGTTTAGGGTATATACTGTATTGCCTAGTGTCTTTTCTCCGCGCAACCACAATTTATAATGGTCATTCTCATTTGGTCCGTTAATGGCGGGTTTGATAAAATCCTCTTTTTTTGGAGTATATTCAAAATCCACAATTTTACCATCACTAAACTCAAAGGTTGCTGTTACAGCTGCTGCGGAGCCTTCTGCTATATTTTTCTTTTCATCTTTACTGCAAGAAGAAAGTAATACTACACTTACTAGTAGAATTGTCAAATATTTAATTGCTTGATATTTCATAATAATTATTGTTTTAAAGTTTTCTTATATGGAGGGTACTCCAGCCTGTTAATCTTCCCCCAGTGTTCGTGTTACAAAGAGGGAGGTAGCATAGGCGTCACGGCTTCCATCGGAAAGTTGGACGGTTTCTCCATTTTTCCAGTAGGTGGCGACATATCCTGTTCCGTTATTTTCTCCTCCTACTACATACACGTCCCCTTTATCCATAAAAATAGAAAATGCGACAGACTCGTGGGTACCCTCGGAGAGTTGAACGGCTTTTCCATTTTTCCAATAAGTGGCAAAATTGCCGTCATACCCTACTACGTATATATCTTCATTATTTATGAGAATCGAATTTGCTGCAGCATGTTGACTTCCGTCGGTGAGATTGACGGCTTTACCGTTCTTCCAGTAGGTGGCAACTCGGGGCAATCCATCATGTCCTGCCACATATACATCTTTGTTATCGACCAAGATCCAATTGGCATTAGCATGTTGACTTCCATCGGAGAGTTTGACAGCAATACCGTTATTCCAATAGGTGGCAACTTCTTTTGTGCCATTATTTTCATATCCCGACACATATACATCTTCATTAACCAGAAAAATCGAATTTGCGGCAGCATGTCGGCTTCCGTCGGACAGCTGGATAGCTTTACCATTTTTCCAGTAGGTAGCGACGGATGGCCAACCGACAGAGCCCGACACATACACATCTCCATTATCTACAAAAATAGAGTTTGCATAGGCATTTTGACTTCCGTCGGACAGCTGGACAGCTTTGCCGTTTTTCCAGTAGGTAGCGACGGATGACCCACCGACAGAGCCCGAAACATACACATCCCCATTATCTACAAAAATAGAGTTTGCACGAGCAATTTGACTTCCATCGGAGAGCCGGACGGCTTTGCCGTTTTTCCAGTAGGTAGCGAAATTACCATCAACCCCTGCAACATAAACATTCACCCGATAAATTTTTACCTCTATGACATTGCTGCTTTTGTACCCTTCTTTTTTGGCCACTACCTGATAAGTACCCGCTTCTTCAAACGTGTGCGTGATACCGCTGATTTTAGCATTGTCGATATAGATATCGGCATCTATAGCTTTGCCATCGGCGGTCACCTCAAAGGTTACGGTACCGCCATTGTCAATTTCGGTATCCGATGCGTTGAGTACCAGTTCTGATTGGTCTGCCGGATCGGGTTGATGTCCCGGTTCATCATCTTTGGAGCAGGAAAACAGCAGGAGTGCAGTGCAAAGCAGCACTCCCGCGTTTTTCAAGTATGAAGAAATTTGTACTTTCATAAGGGTATGTATTTTAAGGATTGGTAATTAAAGTCCCGTTCCAATCAGAAAACAGCTTGGGTGTATTGTCTAAATTCAGGTTGTTGTAATTGAAATTGATACTACCGGCGTGTTGAATACTGACGGCATACTCAAAACAATTAATAAAGTTGACGTCGTGCATGTTTAAAAAAATCGAATTACTTTCCAATTGGATGGCGCCATTAGGGTATCCGTTTGTTATTCCTGCATTGGCAATATCCAGAAAGGCTATTTCATTCAGCGGATTGGTGCTAGCATCAAGGCGGATACCTTCCCAATATCCCGGCACGTCTTCTGCACCTTTAATGGTAATCCGGTCATTCGCTGTGCCCACCATAATAACTGCGTGGTCGTAATGAAAAGCGTTTTGAAATCTGATCTGGCTGCCGGCTTCCATCAATAAAGTAACGCCCGGTTCAAAAGTGAATTTGCGATGGGTTTCGTTGTCGGGTTTGAAACCGGAGGAAAGGAAAGGAACGTCGGTTTTATGAAAGGTTACATCTTGATAAACATCATGAGCAGTCAACTTAATATAATCGTTTACATTACCCGTATAAGTGCTGGTTCCATCAATCGAATTAATGTGGTTTACAGAGGTTTCAATCGGGATATCATTACCGGTAAAGGTACTGTTGGAAAGCGTTAATGCTTTCGATTCATCAAACCAATGAAACCCAATGAGGTGTCCATGTTGAACCGTACAATGATCCATCTTTAATACTGCACCGTAGGTACCTATAAGAGAACCTTGCAATGCCCAACCGTTGCGACCGGTTTGTCCGGCGTATTCGATGGTCACATAACTCATTTGATTGGCAGGGTTGTCACTGGAAATCTGAATACCTCTCCAGGCTCCTTTATCTTTTTGCGTTCCTGTGAGGATAATCGGTTTTTCGGCGGTTCCGTTCATTTGTATTTTACCGTTTCCGTACTTCCCCAACCGCAATCCGGCTTCGTTCTCAAACGCTATCACCACCCCGGCGTCTATTATAAAATCTCCGCTGGTCATGGGGTCGCAAGTAACAATATAATCTACCGGTGCATCCGGATTATCGGTCAAATGGACGTTAGGATTATCACTAAAATATCCGCAGTCTAAAATTATAGGGGGAACGATTTCCACTATGGGTTCGTCTGTGCTTTCATCGTCTTTGCTACAAGAAAAAAGCATCAACGTGGCCATTGCAAAAAATGCAAGTTTTTGTATGTTTTTAAATGTTTTCATCGTGTGTGTTTTTTTGGTGAACATGTTGAATTCGTGGGCTTTTTTATCCTTAATTTTCAGTTTATTATGCCTTAATTGTTTATTCAAGTCCGCTAATATTGAATTAATTATTTCTTGATTATTTTTTGTGTGGTACCCGTGTGTGTTTCTTTTATGAAATAGATGCCCGGAGCCAAGTGACTAATATTCATTTGGCTATTTCGTTCTACTTCCACTTCTTGCAACATTTGTCCTTGTAAGCTGAATAATTGCAATACAGTGGGCTGTGGTGTGCTTATGTTCAACACCTCTTGAGCAGGATTAGGATACAGGCTAAAACTGTTTTGTGGAATTTCCACGGTATTTATACTCAACTGATTATCGTCCACAACTACAGCATACATGGCGGTATCTTCGACACAGCCCGGAGCAGAACTCGTAAAATCTACCTGTCCATTTTTCCATAAAGCGGCGTAGTTACATACAT
>CAYPGZ010000030.1:6167-23174 GCA_964410335.1 uncultured Flavobacteriaceae bacterium
CTGCTTCCGGTGGTAAGATTGTGCTTCGTACCATCTCCTTCCCAAATTTGGGCAATGTTATTAGAAGAAGTTCCATCATTGTCATATCCCGCCACATAAACATCTTGGGCGGTAAGTGTTGTTGCTGCAAACAGCAATGCGGTTAAAAATGTTAAGATTTTTTTCATGATTATTTTTTTGAGTTATACATTAAATTTTTTTCTGCCGAAAGACGAGTTGCCGTCCATCGATAATGACTTATTGAGTGTTGAAAAACGGAATAATATTCCCTCCGTTTAATAGGGATAAGATTAGCTCCGCCACCATTTATGGCGAGTATTATTCGCCAAACGAAAATCGTGTCCGTTATTATGGTTTGTTCCCATGCACAAGTATTCGTCCATTGTCCATTGACATTTTGGATTTTCATTTCCGCCGGGGTTGAGGTCTTCGACCCTTTCAAAGGTCTGTGCGTTTAAGCGTCCCGTATGCAGTACGCTAAACCTTGTGATTAAATTGGTTTTGATTATTCTCATAATCTCGGGGGTTTTAATATTATAGGACAAAGGTAGAGGGAGAAGTAAAGGCTTGTTTCGGGGGATTTAGGGAAATTTCATCTAAGGGTTTTCCCTGAGGAAAGTTTTAAAAAATATTGAAGAAAAAGGCTTGGAGGTATTGCTAATGCTTTTTTTGGAAGAATTATTCCGTACACCCGGTTTTTAGCAAGGTAAGGAAAGTGCACTATCAGCGGGATGAATCATCCGGGGGAGTCATTCTTTTTATATTTCTGATGGAGATAGGGGAATAATGGAAAGTTTCTTTAAGCTTTCTCAAATATTGAAAAAATCAGAAGGGAAATCAGGAACCTATTTTCCATTAAAGAAATTCATTGTTCGTTCTACCCCGGCAGTGCCAAAGGATTTGATGAGTTCGATGGAGGTTTCAAGGCGTTCTTTCATTTGGTTTTCCTCTTCTGCGGTCCATTCCCCCAACACGTAATCCACTTGTTTTCCGCGGGAAAAATCACCACTGATGCCAAAGCGAAAGCGGTTGTATTTGGAGGTATTCAACACGGCCTGAATATCTTTTAACCCGTTGTGTCCACCATCGCTGCCTTTTGTTTTGAGGCGAAGGGTGCCAAAGGGAAGGTTTAAATCATCGGTAATGACCATAAGATTTTCCAGAGGAATTTTTTCTTTTTCCAGCCAATAGCGCACGGCTTTACCGCTTAAATTCATGTAGGTATTGGGCTTAAGCAGAATAAATGTCCGTCCTTTATATTTATATAGGCTGCGATCACCTAATTTTTCGGTTTCAAAATTTAATGTTTCTTTTTCAGCCAGGAAATCCAATATCCGAAAACCAATATTATGACGGGTGTTATGGTATTTAGGGCCGGGATTGCCCAAGCCAACGATCAAAAATTTTTTCATTTCTTTTGTTTGTTACTTCGAAGTATCGCGGAACACCGTATTTTAAAAAGAGTATATCACTTCACCTTGTTCCGCTTATCTCTCCACCATATTTTGTGCTGAATGACACGCTGTTCATTTGAATGTTTTGTCAAAAATAAAAAAAGCACCCCATATGGGATGCTTTGTGTTGACAAGTCGCGGGTTTTACTCTTTCCCGGCTTCTTCTGCCGGAGCTGCCTCTGCTCCTTCTGCGGGAGCTGCTTCTGCTCCTTCTTCTTCTTCCTCTTCGGGCTCAAGCTCGACAAGATTTCGAGAAGTTCTCACTTGACAGATTACCGTATTGTCCGGATGCATGATGGTATAATCCTCGCTAGCCACATCGGTAACATAAAGTTTATCGCCTATTTTCAGGTTGGTCACGTCTGCGATTACATAATCGGGAAGTTTGTCTGCCAAACCTTTGAGTCGCATACGGCGTAGGTTGAAACGCAATACTCCCCCGCTTCGCACTCCTTTTGCGGTGCCTTCAGCATGCACGGGAACGTTCATGGCAATTTCCTGATCGTCTTCAAACTGATAGAAATCCATGTGCAAAATCGCATCGGTAACAGGGTGGAATTGAATATCTTGGAGTACCGCATTGGCCTTGGTACCGTCTTGCAATTTAATTTTGACGGTATGGACATCGGCGGTATAGACCAAATCCTTAAAGGCTATTTCGGGTGCCGAAAAATGCAAGGGTTGATCTCCTCCGTATAATACGCAAGGAACCTCTCCAGCATTACGTAGGGCTTTGGTTGCCTTCTTGCCCACGCTTTCTCTTTTAGATCCATTGATCGTAATTGACTTCATTGTGTGTTAAGTTAAAATGTTAATGTCAAAATGTTGCTTGTTAGTCGTATAGGGAGGTGAACATTTTTGAAACCCCGATTTTTGAGTATTACATTAAAAATTTAGTGCTGATGGATTTGTTTTCATGAACGCTTTTCATAACGTCACCAAAAAGTCCTGCACAGCTTACTACTTTTATTTTATCTGATTTCTGTTTCAAGGGAATCGAATCAGTTACAATCAATTCCTTGAGTTTTGAATTTTCTATTTTTTCATAGGCTTTCCCCGAAAGAATTGCGTGAGTACAAATTGCGCGTACACTTGTTGCTCCGCGTTCCATCATCAAGTCAGCTGCCGTGGCCAATGTGCCGGCGGTATCTACCATATCATCCACAAGCACCACGTTTTTCCCGGTGACATCTCCGATGAGTTCCATATGAGAAATTCGGTTGGCCTTTTCCCGTTGTTTATAGCAAATCACCACATCGCTTTCCATGGCTTTGGAATAGGCGTAGGCTCTTTTGGAACCTCCCATATCCGGGGAAGCAATGGTCAGATTGACTAAAGCCAGCTTTTGCAAATACGGCAAAAAGACGGTGGAAGCATACAGATGATCCACAGGTTTTTCAAAGAAACCTTGAATTTGATCCGCATGCAAATCCATAGTAATAATTCGCGTTGCACCGGCAGTTTCCAGCATTTTGGCTATCAGTTTTGCTGCAATAGGCACACGAGGCTTGTCCTTTCGATCCTGCCGCGCCCATCCAAAATAAGGAATTACCGCTGTGATATGTCTTGCCGAAGCCCGTTTTGCCGCATCCAGCATAAGCAACATTTCCATCAGGTGGTCACTGTTTGGGAAAGTGGATCCGATGATAAAAACCCGCGCTCCGCGAACAGACTCCTCAAAAGAAGGCTGAAATTCACCATCGCTATAGGTCGAGGTGATGACGTTGCCCAGTTTGTCACCATAGGCCTGTGCAATATTTTTAGCCAGTTCCACGCTTTGGGAACAGGCAAAAAGTTTGGCGTCCTTCACTTCGTTTGCCATAAGGGCTTGATTTTAACCGTTTTTTTCGGCGGGTGCAAATGTATAAAATTACTACGAATTAACCGAATAGAAGAATTTTTAAATTGATGAAAAAGAAAATAGGAATGGAAAAAATAACCCTCCCTATAATTTCCGGCCTTGAACTCAGGAAAACTTTTTTAAACGAATTGCAAAACACTTTTCTCCTATTATCTATTCTTACTTGTAATTCTTTTCCTAAACCTCAAATCTCAGCTTTCAAAATCGGCATCCAATTTAAAAGCCAAAGGAAGTAAATTAAGCACAGAAGGGGATTTGATTATTTTTCCGGTTTCCCCCATAAAAAAAACCTGAATAGATCGATTTTGTTTGATTTCGTATTCGGCGATGGCCTGACGACAAGCTCCACAGGGGGAGACAGGCGAATTCACCTTTCGCTCAGAGGATTTTGCGGTAATGGCGACGGCAATGATTTTCTCTTCCGGAAATTTTGCTCCGGCATGAAAAACAGCAGTACGTTCTGCACATAAACCCGAAGGATAGGAAGCGTTTTCCTGATTGCTTCCAATGAGGATTTCTCCATTTTCCAGCAAGACCGCAGCACCTACTTTAAAATTTGAATAAGGAGCATAAGCCCTGTCACGGACTTGTTGGGCTTCCTTCATCAAGTTTTGGATTTCGGGTGGCAATTCATCGATATGCTCAAATTCCTGGAGGGTGGTGCAAATGGTTTTTTCAGTCATTTTTTGATAGATTATAGTTAAAGGAAGAAATCAAGACACTCTAATCCCTTTCTACTTTCAAGCAGGGATGGTTTTTCAAACCACCCAATCCTCTCTCCGTTCCTCTCCAAAGGAAAAGACCGGGGAGGAGACGAATTTACATGAAAAAAGTCTTTTTAGAATCCTCTTTTCCTACTCAAACACCTCATACAAAACCTTTCCCGTAGCGCCATTGGGAAAAGCAATTCCCAAAAGGGAAGAAAGCGTTGGAGCAATGTCGGTGATTGCGGAATATTTTTCCGTTTCCCCGTTTTTTATTCCCCAACCAAAAAAAATCAAAGGAACGTGGGTGTCATAATTATAACCGCTACCGTGGGTGGTGCCTTTCTCGGAATGATAAAATTCGATATAACCGGGCTCAAAAACATACACCAAGTCGCCACTTCTTTTTTGATGGAAACCCTTTTGGACTAACCAACCCATCCCTTCCGTATAACCTGCATAATTCAACATATCCCGGGTAAAAACCTTATCGATTCCCGGATATTCCAACAGGAATCCCATTAACTTTTGTTGCAGTTCTTTTGAAGAAATATTGTTATTTTTTAATGCTTTATGGTCCAGGAAAATTTGGTTGTTGGATATATTTTTTATCAAATCGGTCAGGGCGTATTCCTCTCCTAAAAAGTTTTTCAAAGCCTGTTCCAAATCATTTTTATGAAAATAACCCGCCGGAATTTGTTGTGATTTCAGGTAGTTGGGCACGTGACCCGCCCCGTGATCAGCCGTTAAAAACAAGGTGTAATTTCTTTTGCCTACTTTTTCATCGAGAGCTTTCAGCAATTTGGCTAAGCTCAAATCCAAACGGATGTAGGTATCTTCGATTTCCTTAGAGTTTACGCCAAAATTATGTCCCACATAATCGGTTGCGGAATAACTGATTGCGAGAAAATCGGTGTTTTTATCCTGACCCAGATGTTCTCCTTCCAAAGCAGCAAGCGCAAAATCTGTGGTCAAATCATTTCCGTAGGGCGTGGAATTCAAAATGGTGAAGCCTCCGTTGTCTTTTTTTAATTTTGCTAAATCATAAGGAAAAGTAGCGGTGGGTTTTCCATGAAATCCTTGTTCAAAATCATTTAAATCCGAGCCGCTTTCGATATATTTTTCGATTGGCAAATACGTATCCCACACTTTCAAATAGCTTTCGGCCACTCCGGAATTATTAAAATTCTCCACCCATTCGGGCAATTTTTCCATATAATACGTACTGCTGACAAATCTGCCTTCCTCTTCCCCGTGAAACCAATAGGCAGCATTTGCAGCATGTCCCGCGGGAAGAATCGCACTTCGGTCTTTCAGTGCAATTCCGATGGTTTTTCCACGCCTCTGAGTGAACAAGCGGTTTTGATCGGAAATGGTTGTGGTTAACATACGGCGAGGTGATTTTTTTCCTGCTGAAGAGGTCGTCCCCACCGATTGAACTGAGGCATCTGTGACGCAATAAATACTTTTTCCCGAAAATTTATCATACCAATAATTGGAAATAATACCGTGATTTTTTGGGGTCGTTCCGGTATAAATCGAAGCATGTCCGGGCGCGGTAAAAGTCGGCACATAATTATAGTGGTTATTCTTGAAATTATAACCTTCAGCAATCAAGCGTTTAAAGCCTTCATCGCCATATTTATCCCAAAAAAGGGTCAAATAATCATAGCGCATCTGATCAACGACCACACCTACCACTAACTTTGGAGAATTATTTTCATGCTTACGCGGATGAGTTTCGTATGAAATCGGGGGTTCGACCGGTTTACAAAAAAGAAATAACAAGGAAACTACGGAAAGCAGTGATATTTTTTTCATAATAAAAAGCCTGTTGAGGGGAAAAATCTTAGCAAAAACAAAAATAGATAAGTTTCGCATTAATAAAAAGCGGTTTGGAATATGTTTTCCCTAAGAAAGGATTAAGATTTTGTTTCCGTTTTCTCCACTTTAAAAAGAAATATAACTTGTTTCCAAGTTTCTACGGAAGTTAAAAAGCCAAAGCGGGAATTTTTCATAATTTAGCCGGATAAAAATTCAGGCACGCTAAAAGTGCAAAATTTCGAGTTGCGGGTCTTATTTCCGAATTCATAAAACCCATAATACATAACCTTTTGAAAAAGTACCTAAAAAATTTCGGGCGCTATTTTCTGATGCTCAAAGAAGTTTTCGGCCGGATGACTAAAGCTTCGGTTTTGCGGTCATTGATTTTAAAGGAAATCGACGACTTGATCATGAGTTCATTAGGAATTGTGGTTTTTATTTCTTTCTTTATAGGAGCCGTGGTTGCGGTGCAAACTTCACTAAACTTGGGCAATCCTTTGATTCCAAAATCTTTGATTGGTTTTGCCACTCGACAATCCATTATCCTTGAATTCTCCCCTACTTTCATCTCGATTATCATGGCGGGAAAAGTGGGTTCTTTCATCACTTCCAGTATTGGCACGATGCGGGTAACCGAACAAATCGATGCTTTGGAAGTAATGGGAATCAACTCATTGAACTATCTGGTTTTTCCAAAAATCATCGCGTTGCTGTGTTTTCCTTTTCTTATCGTGATTTCGATGTTTATGGGCATTTTAGGCGGATATCTCGGAGGAGTGGCCGGCGGATTTGTTTCCTCTGCAGCTTTTATTAATGGTGTTCAATCTGATTTTATTTCTTTTCACCTGTTTTATGCTTTTGTAAAAACGGTTATTTTCGCCTTTTTGCTGGCCACAATTCCGGCTTTCTACGGATATTATATGAAAGGAGGTGCCCTTGAGGTAGGTCAGGCAAGCACCACCTCGTTCGTGTGGACCAGCGTGGTCATTATCATCTGCAATTATTTAATCACTCAACTTTTGCTCGCCTGATGATAGAAGTAAGAGACATACACAAATCCTTCAAAGGAGAAGAAATCCTCAAAGGGATAAGCACTACTTTCGAAAAAGGGAAAACCAACCTTATTATTGGTCAATCCGGATCGGGAAAAACGGTTTTTCTGAAATGTTTGTTGGGTCTTTTTACGCCCGAAAAAGGCGAGATCCTGTATGAAGGACGCGAATATTCCTCCTTTTCGGAAGAGGAACGTCGCGATTTGCGGGAACACATGGGTATGGTTTTTCAAGGCGGAGCTTTGTTCGACTCGATGACCGTGGCCGAAAATGTGGATTTCCCGCTGAAAATGTTTACGCGACAACGAAAAAACGAACGTATGGATCGCGTTATGGAAGTGTTGAAACGGGTGAACCTGGAAAATGCCGAAAATAAATATCCCTCAGAAATCAGTGGCGGCATGCAAAAACGGGTGTCCATCGCACGCGCCATCGTGAACAGCCCGAAATATCTCTTTTGTGATGAACCCAACTCCGGCCTCGACCCAAAAACCGCAACGGTCATCGACAACCTTATCCAGGAAATCACGCGCGAATACAACATCACGACCGTCATCAACACCCACGACATGAACTCGGTGCTGGAAATCGGGGAGACCATCGTTTTCCTGAAAGAAGGAAAACTCGAATGGAAAGGCAACAAGGATGAAATCTTCAAAACCGACAACCAGGCCGTGACCGATTTTGTGTATTCTTCTGATTTATTCAAAAAAGTGCGGGAAGCGCAGGTGAAAGGAATTTAATTCAAGATCCCGGATTGGGATTCGGTGATTGGGATTCATTGGTTTGGGAGTCAAATGCATAGAAGCGGGTTACAACAATCTCCGAAAAACTTGTCGGTTCTACAGTTTGCACACAAACTTCAAATTATATTTCTGCTCTTTGCTTTTTGCACAGCTTCTATTTTGCTGTGCACCTGCAATTTACTATATATATTTTCAATATGCTTTCGAACAGTGGACGGAGAGAGGAACAAGTTTTTGGCAATAACGGTATAGCTCAATCCTGCTCCGAGTTGTTCCAACACTTCGATTTCGCGTTTGCTCAAGTACAACTTTTCATAATCTTCGGCATCTTTCATTTTGATAGGATTTCGCAATAATTTGAGCGTTTTCAAAGCGATAGAAGAATTCATTGCTGCTCCGCCGTTAAGGGTTTCCAATATTCCTCTATACAATTCGTCAGGCTCTATCTCTTTGAGCAAATAACCATCGGCTCCGGCTTTTATGGCATTAAAAACCAAATTGTCATCATCAAAAACCGTAAGGATAATAATTTTGATATGGGGATATTTTTGTTTTATCAGCTCTGTAGTTTCCACCCCATTGAGAATGGGCATTTCGATATCCATCAAGATGAGATCGAGGTTGTGGTTTTCTTCCAGTTTGGCCAAAAGCTCGCTGCCATTAGAAGCGGTATGCCGAACGACTATATCCTCAAAGAAAGAAAGTTTTTCCTTAATGGCATGAATCAGGAATAAATTGTCGTCTACAATGGCGAGTTTCAGTTTCATAATTTTTCAAGGTTTGAAACTTCGATAAAAATAACCCCATGCTTAATAATAAATAATAAGGCAATTGCCGTATTATTCATTTAAATTTGGCTGTGGATATTCCACCGGAAAAGTCAAAGTTACCTCTGTTCCTTGTTCAAGATCCGAAAGAATTTTCAGCTTTCCTTCCACCTCCCGAGCGCGTTTTTTTATGTTGTTAAGCCCGTTGCCCATTTGAATATTGTTTTGATCAAAACCCTTTCCGTCATCCGAAATTTTTATTTTAAAATATTTTCCCTCTTGGGTTATCCGCACTTCAATTTTTGACGCTTCGGCATGTTTCAAAGTATTGGTTACCACTTCTTGAATAATGCGGTAAACGTTCATCCCCGTTTCTGAATCAAAAGGATAATCCAATTTGATATTTTTATCCACTACAAAGGAAAAGCGGATGTCGTGAGCAGAAGATTTTGCTTTATCCATAAAATCCGCAATCCGGGCTTGCAAGTCTTCCAAAGCAATGGTGTGCTTGTTCATGGCCCATATCGTATCGCGCAATTCGTAGATGGTTTGAGCGGCAAAATCTTTTACTTGCGTAATCTTTTCGGTATCCTCTCCACTATTCTTCAATTTGTATTTTATATTGTCAAGGGTAGAAATAATAAAGCTGAGTTGAGACCCGATATTGTCATGTAAATCCCGTGAAATACGTTGTCGTTGTTGTTGCAACCTGTTTTGTGTTTCAATGGTAGCGAGTGCAGTTCTCAATTCATTTTCTTTCTGAAGTTGCCGGTTTTTTAATTTCTGCTGATTATAGAAAAGAAAACCGAAGAAACCCAGCAATAAAGCCAATCCGAATCCTCCAAAAACCAATGTGTTTTTGCGTTTTAGCTTGAGTTCCTTTTCACTGATTTCCACCTGCGCTTGGGTAAGGTCAAGTTCCTTTTTTGCCACTTCATATTTTGTTTCTAAGCGGGCAATTTCAGCTGCATTTTCAATAGAAAACAGGCTGTCTTTTGCGGCAAATGCCTTTTCCAAAAAATATCTTCCCTTTTGCAAATTACCCAATCCATAATGAGCATAAGCCGTTTCGGAATAAAAATCTAGAGCTCCCGGTTTCAAATCCGGAAATTCCTCCATTAAAGCATTTCCTTTTTCTATATATTTGAAAGCTTTTTCATAGTTTCCCAACGAATTATAGGCACGGATAAGTGAACTAATGGCATTAAGCCCTGCCCGACGGTCGATGTTGTTTTCTTCTCTCCCCCGGATGGCTTCTTCCAAAAGAGGAATGGCTTTTTCGACCTCTCCTTTGGTCATATATATGTTGGACAAACTTCTTAGCGATGCATAATATATCCCCAAATCATTTGCCATTAAAGCTGCCTCAATGGCTTCTTGATAGGTTTGCTCGGCCTCATCAATTTTCTTCTGTTTAGTGAGAATTACCCCTATATTGTGCAAAGAAACCGGAATGTGATTTGTTTTTTTATATTTCCTCCGGAGCCTCAAGCCTTCTTGTTGATATTCCAAAGCCTTTTCCAACTGTCCCATTTCCTGATATATCAACCCAATATTGTTTAGGTAAGCGGCATTTGTGGCCTCACTGGTATTATTCCTATTCATTTCCAACGCCTGAAAAAAGTATTTCAATGCTTCATTAAAATTTTCTTTTTTCCAATGAAACATACCCAGATTGTTTATTACCATCGGGGTGATGGTCAGGAAATTTTCCTTGCGACTCAATTGCAAAGATTTTTCAAAAAAATATTTAGCCGAATCGGATTTGCCACTGACATCCATATAAATTCCCAAGGTATTCAGATGTTCTGCCTCGGAGAAAGGAACCTTTTTTTCACGGGATTCGCGAAGACCTTTTTCCAATAAAGCTTTGGCTTTGGGTGGATCATTGAAGATATAATAAAACCCTACTTTATTAAAAATACGCAGACGAACTGAATCATTGGCCGTTTCGGCAACGCTCATCAGACTATCCACCACCTCAACTTGACTTTGAGGATAAAGGTGGAAGGCAAGTAAAAAAAATATCAAAAAATAAATCTGCCTCATACGCGACGTTTTATGATTAGTTCATGAAATATTTTTGAGATATTATACGAATTATATGGGGGAAGATATGAGATTGTAAATATAATTAAATTTAAAAATTTCAAATAAAATCTAAACAAAAAAACCCATTTCGTTCGATTTTTTATCGAGGAAATGGGCAGGGAATGGTGCATATAGCCCCTCTGCAGATGCACCGGGTATTGTATATTTAAATTTATTTTAATTCATAGGCAAACACCGTTGATTTATCCGCTTTATAATATAACATTCCACCGATTTCATCTACTTCATAAACGGGTTTTTTATCCTTTAATACGATTTCTTTTTCCAGTGCTCCGGTGTCTTTATTCAATTTGACCAAGCCTACTCCCTCATCCAGTTTGGTAAGAATAAATTGAGCGTTTTCTGTGGCGGCAGTAGCCTTAAAACGCCGCAACATTTCGCTCACCGAAGCTGCTGCTGCACCTGCCCAGGCATCCCCCATTTGATCATACAATTTCCCTCTTTCTGTCAACTGATTGCTCAATCGATAAGTATGTTGTTGGGCTTTGGCGTAATTTGCAGCAGCCATTCCGGCAGAAGCCAAGGCAGAAGTTGCTGCCAAAATCGCACCAAATGCACTTTTTCCGGGCGCTTGATAATATTTGTGCCAAGCCTGACCTCCTTCCCAACCTAACATCATCATGTTTTGATTGCTGGTGAGCAGTATTCCCCCATCCCGAATTTCCATTCCGGAAGGAGATTCCTTTCCCTCGAATGCAGCATTGGCCAACGTGCTCATTTTTCCGGAATTGGCCTCTACGGAAAAGAGTTCGTTCTCGGCGCTGATAAGGTAACGCGAATGTTTCTCGTCATAAGCACTCACAACGGCATCGGCTCTTTTATACTTTAAAGGTTTATCCCATACTTGTTCTCCCGTGGTGAGATTTACAATATTGGCATCTTCGCTGGTGATATAAATCAAGCCTTGGGGAGTGTCAGCCATGGTAAGGATATTTTCTCCGGTTTTGAGTGGTTTTTTAAATAGTGGTATGCCATCATAAGAGATCTTATTGATTCCGCCTTCGTATATCCCAAAAAGAATTCCATCATCCATAATATAAAAATGCTGAACAAACCCCTTGGTTTTAGGCGCTTTCTCCCACAAATCCTTTCCACTTTCCGAATCGAGAAAGGAAATGTTGGATTCTGCTCTGCCGGAAATCATGTTCTTCATCAATCCGCCTTTACCGTCGTCCACTTCATCACTTACTACGGCTAAGCCTTTGGGAGTTATTTTAAATTTAGATACAACTCCCTTCATTTTATATTCTTTGTCCCAAATAGGTTGTCCGCCGGGGCCTATTTTGTTTATCATGGTGTTTTTTCCATTAGCGCTAATCTCAAAAGTGTAGAGCTCATCCTTTTCTCCGGCCTCCAACCAACTCACGCTTTTCACTTCATTCTGCCATAGAGTCTCCCCGGAAGGACATTTTTTAGCAACCAACCCTTGAGAAGTAGGAATAATCAGGGTGTTTTCCAACATTAAGGGACGCCCGGTGACCACATAGCTTTTAAGCGAAACCTTTTTTGGAGAAATTGGAAAACGGAAATCTTCTTTTCCGGTTTCAAGATCATACACGCCTATATCCATAGAGTATTTTTCCTCTGCACGACGTTGTCCAAAAACCACCAATTTGTTCTGGGGAATCATCACATCGCAATTCATCACTGCTTTCCATCCGTTTCCTTCAGTGCTGAAGAGCTTTTTTCCGGAGAGGTAATCATACACCGTTTTCTTACTTCCTATAAAACCTCCTTGCGAGACCACCAAATAGGGAGCATTGGGAACATAATAAATTTCTTCGGGTTTTACTTTTCCGTAATCGGAAAAACTGAACAACAATTCGTTTTGTCCGGGTTTGATGCCCACCAAGCCATTGGCAGTGGAAACAATCAGCGTGCCACCTTGAGTCAAGGTCATCCCGGTTATTGAGCCCCCAACCTCATAGCGGTAGTCAGGATGCTCGGCTTTTTGCGCAAAGTTTTGGAAAGTGGTGAAAACACTTACCAGAACTAAGCATTTACATAATAATTGGTTTTTCATGAGTATGAGTTTTAGCGGTACACCAAAAGTCTAATACACTCAAAAAAACCACAATACGGCAATTGCCTTATTATTTTGATATTCATTTATTTAATAAAAAAACCAGGAAAAACTAAAAGCTTTCCCTGGCAACCTCACCTCTAAAAACAAGAAATGTCCTCCCTAAAATGAGGTTCATTCTCTGCTAAATCATATTTGGGCTAATTTGATATTGAACACCCCTTCTGTGATTTTTTTGGTGGAGTCATCATCGCTGTTTTTGGCGGTAAATTCAAATGTACCTTTGATATTTGTGTCGCTTACCTCAGAGACTTTAATTTCTCCGGCAACGGTATCATCAAAAGGGGCTTGCCAAGAATCAGCTCCTCCCTGGGTATAGCTGGCATTGGTAAACACATTGGCTCCTCCTCCAATATTGTAGGTGCCCGCATCTTCAAATCCGCTTATTATCATGACAATGGCGTTTCCGCTATTATCAGACCCCTGAAGCGTCACGGTAGTTGTTCCGCCGGCATTCACTTTGTTTCCGATGGTAAATTGTGAATTGGATGTGAAAGCCGTGCCGTCCACTTTTGCTTTAATAGTGCCTTCTGCAACACTACCACCGCCGCCACCGCCATCATCATCTTTTGAACAAGCAATAAAAGCAAGACAAAGCAAGCTCATCATAAGTAATTTTTTCATTGTTTTCATGATTAATGAGTTTTTTAGTTAATAATAAGGCAAATATCAAGGCGAAATATCTTCCAGACAATAAGGCAATTGACGTATTAGCAAAAAATATCTTTGAAATTATCGGATAAAGCCATAAAAAAAGTGGATGATTTTATTATTCATCCGCTTTTTTAAAATATTTGAAATAAAATTTTATGAATCAAAACCTCCATGCCACTCCTGCACCCACTGAAGAAATGGAAACAGATTCTATGCTCATGCTTTTATAGAACGCATAGGCTTCGAGGCTTTCTCCTTTATAACCAAATTTTGGTTGGTATAAAATTCCTCCGGAACCACTTCCTTCCCCGGCATTTACAGCATAACCTATATCCGCTCCTCCAAACCAATTCTCTCCAAAGCCATAAGCTGCCGTTGCTGCAATAGGAACAAAAGAAAAGTTTGGGATTTCCATGGTTCCAATTGCTGTGTCTAAATCAGTGCCTAAAAATATTCCATATCCGGTGGTGACGCCGGCATAAAATGAGTCTGACACTTCCCAAGTGTATGCGACATCAGCTCCCGCCTGAACAGAATAAAGATCCGCGGCATCCCCAATGGGATAGCCCACATGGACTCCGATTTTGAACCCTTGCGCGTTTGCTCCTACGACACTTAATAAAACAAACGCAATGATAGATACAGTTTTTTTCATAATATTATTTTTTGAAGTTTGAAACAAATGTAAAGGAGGAGGGAGTTATTTGTAAATAAGGCAAATGACGTATTCTTCGCAGACAAATCGGTTAATCGGGGAATTAGTTTAATTAGAAATCACTTAAAAAACTTTTAGCCGGATTTTAAACCAATAACTTGCTATATTTGTCCTCAAAATTTGAAAAATCCGCAATGAAAGAACTACTTCACCGCTATGAAAACAAGTCTCCTGAAATCACCTTCCACTGGAAAGACCCTGAAACCGAAGCTGAAGGCTGGACGGTCATAAACTCGCTTCGCGGTGGCGCGGCAGGTGGTGGAACGCGAATGCGGGAAGGCCTGGACATGAACGAAGTGCTTTCCCTCGCCAAGACCATGGAAGTGAAATTCACCGTTTCCGGACCGGCGATTGGCGGGGCAAAATCGGGCATCAATTTCAACCCGAAAGACCCGCGGAAAAAAGGGGTTTTGGAACGCTGGTTCAAAGCGGTTTCCCCTTTGTTGAAAAACTACTACGGCACCGGCGGTGACATGAATGTGGATGAAGGCTCGGAAGTAATTCCCATCACGGAAGATTGCGGAATATGGCATCCCCAAGAAGGTGTTTTTTCCGGTCATTTTAAAGCTAGTGAAGCGGAAAAAATCAACCGAATTGGTCAGCTCCGACATGGTGTGATCAAGGTGTTGGAGAACCCGGAATATTCTCCGGATATCTCGCGTAAATACCACGTTGCAGATATGATTACCGGCTATGGGGTGGCTATGGCTGTCCGACATTATTATGACATTTATGGAGGTAATCTCCAAGGAAAAAAAGCCGTGGTGCAAGGGTTTGGGAATGTGGGTTCCGCAGCAGCCTACTACCTTGCACAAATGGGTGCAAAAATTATTGGCATACTCGACAAAGACGGCGGGTTGATAAATAAAGAGGGATTCACTTTTGAAGAAATCAAAAATCTTTATTTGAATAAAAAAGGAAACACCCTAGCCGCAGAAAATATGCTTTCTTTTGCTGAAATCGATGAGAAAATTTGGAGTATGGGTACGGATATATTTATGCCCTGTGCAGCTTCGCGTCTTATCACTAAAGAACAAATTTCTCAAATGATCGATTCCGGACTGGAAGTGGTTTCTTGTGGGGCAAATGTTCCTTTTGCCGATAAAGAAATTTTCTTTGGTCCCATTATGGAATATACCGATGAGAAAATCAGTTTAATTCCGGATTTTATTTCGAATTGCGGGATGGCTCGGGTATTTGCTTATTTCATGGAAAAAAGAGTAGAGATGACAGATGACGCTATTTTTAATGATGTTTCCATGACCATTAAGAATGCTATTCAAAAAACTTATGATAAGAATAGTTCAAAGACCAACATCAGTGGAAAAGCATTTGAAATTGCACTAAAACAGTTGGTTTAAAATAAAAATAAAAACTAAGAAATTACATTTTGTTACCCATCTAATACCCACTAACTAACCTATTTTTAATAAAAATGGAAATTATCCTCATCTTTCTGTTTGCCATTGGTTATATCACCATAACTCTTGAACATCCTTTAAAATTAGACAAAACCGTTCCCGCATTGATTATGGCTGCAATTATGTGGGGTTTCTTGGCTGTGGGGTTTCATTATGGCTGGTTTAGTATTGTAAATGACGAAGGGATAGTTTTTAATATTTTATCCGGAGGAGAAGCCGCCATTGATGGTTTTGAAAACAATATGCTTCACCATTTTGGCAAAACGGCCGAAATTTTGATTTTTCTTGTAGGCGCAATGACCATCGTCGAAATCATTGACTTGCACCAAGGTTTTGAAATCATGAAGCGTTTTGTGAGAACCCAAAATCGCAAACAACTGCTGTGGATTATCGGAACTATTGGTTTTTTGCTTTCTGCTGTAATCGACAACCTGACTACCACTATAGTTCTAATTACCATCATTCGAAAACTTGTTCCTTCTTCCAAAGATCGAATGTGGTATGCTTCCCTGATTATTATTGCCGCTAATGCCGGAGGCGCGTGGTCGCCCATGGGAGATGTTACCACCACCATGTTGTGGATAGATGACAAGGTGACCACTTTATTGCTAATTGAAAATATAGTTATTCCCGCGTTAGCGTGTTTTTTGGTGCCTTTCGGGATTGCTTCTTTTCTTCCGGTTTTCCAAGGAAATATTGACACAAAAGAAAATGGAAAAAACAAAGTAAAAGAATCCAACAGCGGTCGATTAATGTTGACCCTTGGTATTCTTGGAATCCTATCCGTACCCATAACGAAAACCTTTTTACACATTCCTCCGTATCTCGGAATGATGTTGGCGCTTGGAGTAGTCTGGCTCGCTTCGGAATACATTCATCCGGATGAAGAATTCTCCGAAGAAAGAAAACACATGTATTCGGCCACAACCGCCCTCTCCCGGATTGAAATGTCCAGCATACTTTTCTTTTTGGGGATTTTAATGGCCGTAGCCGTATTGGAAACCATGGTGTATGGCATTATTGATGGAAATGCGGTAGGAACTCTGAGATATTTGGCTGAAGTTCTTCAGGATACGCTCCCCAATCAGGATATCGTGATAATTATTTTAGGTTTTGTTTCTGCAGTCATCGATAATGTCCCGTTAGTGGCAGCTTCCATGGGGATGTATGACATGTCTGTTTATCCCACCGATTCCTTTTTATGGCATTTTATCGCCTACTCCGCCGGAACAGGGGGAAGCATGCTGATTATCGGTTCTGCAGCTGGAGTTGCGGCAATGGGAATGGAAAAAATAGATTTCATCTGGTATTTAAAAAACATTTCATGGCTTGCCCTTCTCGGTTTCTTATCGGGAGCAGGAGTATTTCTGTTTATTGAGCATGTAATATTATCTTGATAAGAAAAAGTAATATATCATATCTTTTTAATGTTTATATTTGTGCATGTATAACCATTAAAAAGATACATTATGAAAAAGATTACTTTCTTAATCCTAGCTGTTTTTTCCTGCAGTATTATATCAGCGCAGGAGGCTAACAAACTCGATGAATTGTTGGAACGGCTTGAAACTTACGGAAATGCGCCCGTAAAAGAACCTGCAAATCTTTTTACCG
>CAYPGZ010000031.1:0-2110 GCA_964410335.1 uncultured Flavobacteriaceae bacterium
AACTTTTCTTTATGCCGGGCGATGTTTTGATGTACTTCTTTTACCAAGGGATTCTCTTGATCGGCATGCGCAAAAAACTGTAGATTGTTTTCAAATTGTCTGATTTCGGACTCGGTATTTTCAATTTTTTTACGCAAGAAAGCAGCTTCCTTCTCAATTTTTCGTGTATCTTCAGCACTGTCCAAGGCTTGAATTCGGTTTTCGTATTTCAACAGTTCGGCTTCTTGTCCATCCAAACCGATTTTTTCAAGATAAGAGCTGAGCGCTTGATCGAACTTTTTCTCGATGTAATTTTTGTATTTTGGCACCCGTCCGATGCTTTTCCAATCTTCAATTTTAGATTTTACTCCTGCGAGATCTTCTTCCTTATTGCCCGTCGGCTCAAGGGTTTTAAATTCTTCCAACATTTGTTTTTTCTGTTCGAAGGCTTCGTTTTCTTCCTTGTTTTCCTCGTCCTTGGCGGCGTGCAATTGATCAAAATAATGGTTGCAGGCGGCTTTGAATTCCTTCCACACTTTATCACTTTCCCTTCGGGGAACATGCCCGATTTTCTTCCAATCCTCCTGTATTTTTTTCATTAAAGGAGTCACCACCGCAAAATCGGTGCTATCCTTGTTTTCCTCTGCTATTTTGATTAACTCCCTTTTCTTATCTAAGTTTTCGTACTGTTCTTTCTTCAGGTTTTTGTAGAAAGCATTTTTCTTGCGGTTGAAGTTTCTCGTAGCCTCCTTAAATAGGGTCCAAGATTTCTGAGTATCTTTCTTGGGAACTTTTCCTGCTGCAAAAAACTCTTTTCGAAGCTTTTCCAGCTCTTTTATTTTTTGCTGGGTTTTATTGTGAGAACTGAAAACTCCTTCAGCAAGTTGATTTATCTTTTCAACAATTTCATTTTTCTTTTCTAGGTTTTCTTCGCGTTTTTTGTCCATTTCGGCAAAATAAGCCTGGCGATTTTCATGGATTTTCTTTGTGGCTTCACTAAATTTTTCCCACACTTCCTCGCGGTATATTTTTTCTACCGGCCCCAAATCTTCCTTCCACATTTTATGGAGCATTTGTAATTCGCGGAAAGCACGATCAGAATAAGGTTCTTGTGCCAATTCTTCGGCTCGTGCAATGATTTTAAGCTTTTGCTCCAAATTGTGTTTAAAGTCTAAATCGCGAAATTCTCTGTCTAGATGAAGAAAATCATAGAAATGTTCAACATGGTGATGATAGGTTTTGAACACCATATTGTATTTATCGCGCGGAATGGGACCGGCTTTCCTCCATCGTTCCTGAAGTTCTTTAAACTGATTGAAATTGGCGTTCATGCTCTCGCCCAGACCAATCATTCCCTTGAGTTCCTCGATGATAGCGAGTCGGTTTTCGAGGTTTTTGTTCAGATTTTTCTTTATTTCTTTGTAATAGGCACTTCGCTTTTCCTTGTAGTCAAAATAAACGGAATTAAATTCTTTTTTTAATGGAGAAGAATAATAAAAATCGATAATATTGCCACCATCCTCAAGGAAATCTTCTTTTTTCTGTTCGATTTCTTCCTCAAATTTTGCGTTGAATTCATTTTTTATTTCTTCCACATGTTGCCTGATGTCCTGTATTTTTTCCGTACGAATCAATCGGGAAAGTTCTTTGATTAATTCCGGCATTTCCATGCTGTGATAATCCTTCAATTCCACTCCGTCAAAATCTTCTTTTTCGGCTTTTTTCTCTTCTTTTTCGGCAGAAGGAGTTTCCTCTGCTTCCTTTTGATTTTCTTTCAGAGAAGGTTCTTCAGTAGCTTTTTCTTTTTTGCGTAGGGAATTTTCTTCCGGAGAGGCCGGAGAAGTTTCCGTATCGGTTTCGGATTTATGATCTTCTGAAATGCTTTCCTTGCCCGAATCTTCCGAAGCTGCACTCGCTGTGTTTTCCTCTTCTGAAATGACTTCTTGTTCGGTGGAATTATTTTTCTCTTCCGTAGAATTGGGTGTTTCCTTTTGGGTTTTTTCTTTTAAATCCAAAACGTTTTTTTCTTTGTCGGACATCTGTTTCAATGTTTGGGTCTGCCATCGAGCAGACGGGTTCAATATTCAAAGTTGAAAGATAGAAACTTCAAGGCAATTCACCAAATGGCAGT
>CAYPGZ010000031.1:2210-6690 GCA_964410335.1 uncultured Flavobacteriaceae bacterium
TCCGAATCCCACACCCGGTGAAGGTTGGAGCTTTTAGTAAACCATTTCACTTTAAAATCATTTCCGCCTTTATCGTCTTTTCGTCCAAAATGAAGAGGTTGGTGCAAGTCGCCAATAAAATGAATCAATAATTTCAAATAAAAAGCTTCCTCTTCCGGCGGAGTATCGGGGTTTTTCAGTTTCTGAATGCAGGTTTTAATGGCCGTAACCAAATCGCCTTGAGGATTTTTTTTGCTTTGAGCATAGGTTTTTCCATCAGGAATATTTGCATAATGCCAAGGGGAGAAAGCCTTATATCTCGGATCACTTTTGATTTCATCTGCAAAAGTGGATACCAAAGCCAGCCTTTCTCCGGCCAGTATTTTCTTTATTTTTCTTTTTGCTCGCCCTTTCAGAAATTGCTCGGCGATTTCGGCTGTAGCTCGATGCCCTGTTTTTCCCCAATCAGCAGGAATATGAGAAAATCCAAGTTGTAGGGAAAAGAAAAGAATCAAAAAGAGATATGCTTTTTTCATGATTTTTTCCGGCTAAAAATTTCCTGCAAAATTAGGCCTTCTTATCTAATGAATGATTTGCCAGTATTATAATATTATAATTTTGTCCCGAAAAATTTATTTTTTGAAAATATTTGGAATTAATTTTAATTTGCTTAACTTGCTACAAATTTGAATGACGCTGGGGGGCTTTTTTAAATTAAATTTATATGAGTATAAAAGCTACCTCTTCTTCTAAGTCTTTCGACGAAAGTGCCCGACTTCAGGCATTAATAAAGTATGCCCTTCTGGATACTCCGCCTGAGAAAAATTTTGACGAATTGACGCGTTTGGCAGCTACCACCTTGAAAACTCCTTTTGCTACGATTTCATTAGTGGATAAAAATCGGATTTGGTTTAAAGCACAATACGGATTCACCACCAAACAAATAGATCCTGATCCGGGTTTTTGTGCTTCAGCTGTTAGACACACAGGCTTATATTTGGTGGAAGATGCGCAAAAAGATCCTCGAGCTAAAAATAACCCATTGGTTCATAGCGAATTAAAATTGCGTTTTTATGCAGGATATCCTTTGCGTTCGGCTTCGGGTCACAATATCGGGATGTTGTGTGTGATGGATACCAAACCGGGAAAATTTTCAAAAAATGATGAAAAAACTTTGAAAAGTCTGGCGAAGTTGGTGGAATTTCAAATCGAAGACCGATACAATGCCAAGATAGAAACCCTTAATCACAATCAGACTTTAAGTGTTTTTGCACATGATTTGAAAAACCCATTGGCAACCATTAATATGGCGGCTGAAATCATTCAAAAAAAGAAAAACGATCCCCAAGCCATTGAGAAAATGTGTGCTCATATTTCCACGGCCGGAAAAAATTCTTTGAGATTGATTGAAGAAATGTTGAATTCTTCAAAAGCGGTTTTTGGTCAAAATATGAATCTCAGCAGCTTTGATTATGCTGATTTATTGAAAAAAATTGTGGAAACCAATAGTTTGATTGCCAAACGCAAAAACCAAAATATTGTGCTTTTGGTAGAAACTGACTGTAAAATAACAGCCGACAGCGGAAAACTCACAGAAATTATTGATAATCTCCTCAACAATGCCATCAAATATTCTCAAAAAGGACAGCAAATAGATGTACGACTATGGAAAGAAGGTGAGAAAGTGATTTTAGAAGTAAAAGATCGGGGACAGGGTTTTACTCACTCAGATAAAAAGCAACTTTTTGGACGGTTTTCCAAATTAAGCGCTCAACCCACGGATGGGGAAAACTCCACTGGTTTAGGTTTATTTATTGTAAAAGAATTGGTGAATGCCCATAAAGGCTCGATTTATGCCGAGAGCGAAGGAGAAGGAAAAGGGGCTGTTTTTAGAGTAGAATTACCTAAAAAACAAAACCTTCAAAAAAACTAAATTCTCGAGATTTTTGCTCCGAGTTCTCTCAATCTTTGGTCGATATTTTCATATCCCCGATCGATTTGTTCAATATTGTGAATGGTGGAAGTACCTTTTGCGGAAAGTGCTGCAATCAACAAAGAAATTCCTGCACGAATATCAGGGCTGCTCATGGTAGTGGCTTTGAGTGTGGATTCAAAATCATGACCGATGACGGTTGCCCGATGAGGATCGCACAGGATAATTTTTGCCCCCATATCGATGAGTTTGTCTACAAAAAACAACCTGCTTTCAAACATTTTTTGATGAATCAAAACACTGCCGCGGGCTTGTGTGGCCACCACGAGAATAATGCTGAGCAAATCAGGGGTGAATCCCGGCCAGGGTGCATCGCTGATGGTCATAATCGATCCATCGATAAAACTTTGAACCTCATAACCGTTTTTATGTTCGGGAATAAAAATGTCATCTCCTTTTTTCTCGAGGGTGATTCCTAGTTTTCGAAAAGTATTCGGAATTAATCCGAGGTTTTCCCAACTGGCGTTCTTGATGGTAATTTCACTTTTTGTCATTGCGGCAAGACCGATCCACGAACCGATTTCTATCATGTCCGGTAAAATACGATGCGTACACCCGTTGAGTTTTTTCACCCCCTCAATTTCGAGCAAATTGGAACCAATGCCATTGATTTTTGCTCCCATAGCTACCAACATTTTGCATAGTTGCTGGATGTAAGGTTCGCATGCCGCATTGTAAATAGTGGTTTTTCCGCTGGCTAAAACAGCTGCCATTATGAGATTGGCCGTACCTGTGACTGAGGCTTCTTCCAGCAACATATCGGTACCCTTTAAACCATTTGGAGCTTCCACGCCATAAAAACGTTCTTCTTTGTTGTAATTGAATTTTGCTCCGAGTTTTATGAAGCCTTCAAAATGAGTATCCAATCGACGGCGCCCAATTTTATCGCCCCCGGGACGCGGAATATATCCTTTTCCAAATCTTCCCAACAAAGGTCCGATAATCATAATGGATCCGCGAAGTCCGCTTCCATCTTCTTTAAAACGTTCACTGGTCAGGTAATCCAGATTCAATTCATCGCTTTGAAAGGAATAGGTTCCTTTTTCCAATTCACGAATCTTTACCCCGAGGCCTTTCAATAAATCAATGAGTTTATTGACATCCAGAATATCAGGAATATTGTTGATTTGCACCTCTTCTTCGGTCATCAATACAGCGCAAAGCACTTGCAGAGCTTCATTTTTTGCCCCTTGTGGGGTGACTTCTCCTTTTAGACGATGTCCTCCTTCAATTTGGAATATACTCATGGATTTTAAATCTTTTAGAAGTTTTTATAAAGAATATACACCTCAGAAAATATCAATTTAATTGCGTTTTTTTCCGTGTTTGGAATGTTTTTTCTTTCCGGAACTTTGATGTTGTTTTTTCCCCGTAGCTTTTACCAATCGGGAAGCATCTTTTAGGTCTTCATCCTTTTCCCGAAGATTGATTTTCCCGTCACTCAATTCGAAAAGATGATCAAAAATCACGCTATCTTCCACCGTGTCTTTATTCCAGGCCAAATAGCATTTTTTCATGTGGTTGGCAATTGCGAAGATCAAACCTTCTTTCAATTCGCCGCTCTCCATTTTTGTGGCTTCATCAATCATTCTCTTGATATTGTTGCCATAAAAACGATATTTAGGGAAGTTTTGCGGATAGTTGAGCCGTTCGGGGGTTTCTTCCAGTTTCTTCTTATTGGGTTTCGGAAAAGGAGAATCTACATCCAGTTTAAAATCACTGATGATAAACAACTGATCCCAAAGTTTATGTTGAAAATCGGGAACATCGCGCAAATGCGGGTTGAGGTTTCCCATCACCGAAATAATCGCTTTTGCTTGCTGGTTGCGTTCTTCGTCGTCTTCTATGGTCACGACATGCTCCACCATTTTTTGAATATGCCTTCCGTATTCCGGAATAATCAATTTGCTTCTTTCTGAATTGTATTCCAATGCTTCCATTACTTCCATGTATATGTTTTTTTATGCTATATAGGGAACACGAAGTTCCTGTTTATTACCTGTCTATCCTGTTTCATTTTTCGGGTCGATATTTATCGGGAAAGAACACGTGGGAAAGATAGTCAATATGTGCAAAAATAAGAAGTTACCTCAAAAGAGGGAGAGAATTAATGTTTTTTATT
This sequence comes from uncultured Flavobacteriaceae bacterium, assembly GCA_964410335.1. Lineage (GTDB taxonomy): Bacteria > Bacteroidota > Bacteroidia > Flavobacteriales > Flavobacteriaceae > DASSWG01. Next base: position 6,305 of record CAYPGZ010000031.1, read on the forward strand.
TGTGAATATTTCAAAAAGGGGAAAATCAATGGCTATCTTTGCAAAAAAAACCCAGTGAATATTCCAAAAACCGATTTACCTCGCGTTGTGATCATTGGTGGAGGATTTGCAGGAATCATCCTCACCCGTAAACTTCTTAGACAAAAAATGCAGGTGGTTTTGCTCGATAAGCGGAACTATCACACCTTTCAACCTCTTTTATATCAAGTTTCGACTGCCAGTTTGGAGCCGGATTCTATCGCTTATCCTTTGCGAAAAATTATGAAAAAGGAAGAAAATGCTTTTTTTCGTTTGGCAGAAGTTACTTCAATTTCGTCGGATATTAATACTGTGCATTCTAATATTGGTGATTTAACCTATGATTATTTGGTGATTGCCACGGGATC
>CAYPGZ010000031.1:6790-8342 GCA_964410335.1 uncultured Flavobacteriaceae bacterium
ATGGTTCAGGATTATGATGGAATCAGTGTGAAAACCAGTAAGGGAGATTTTGTGACCGATACTTTCATTTGGAGTGCGGGAGTAACCGGCGCGGGAATTCCCGGACTTAATCCGGAATCCATAAAAGAAAGAACCAACAGATATAAAGTGAATCGCTTTAACCAAGTAGAGGGATATGAAAATATTTTTGCCCTGGGCGATATTGCTTATATGAAAACCGAAAAATATCCCAAAGGTCATCCCATGGTTGCACAACCGGCCATTCAGCAGGGAAGATTATTGGCCACAAACTTTAAAAGAATGATGAAAGGTCAAAAACTGAAACCTTTTGAATATCGGGATAAAGGAACTATGGCCACCATCGGACGGAACAAAGCAGTGGTTGATTTCTCTTGGATACAATTCGGGGGACTCATATCTTGGTTTGTATGGATGGTAGTGCATTTGTGGTTTCTCATCGGTTTTAGAAACCGAGTGGTTACCTTCATTAACTGGTCTTATAGTTATTTTAATTATGACCGCGCCGCACGTCTCATCGTCCGTCCTTTTAAATCCAATAAAAAAGCATTGGAATACGGGCAAAAAGATGAATGAAGTTTGGGTATTTATTTCACTTCAAAAGTTTGACTTATCGACACGGGTTTTCCATTTTTAGTAAAGCCTTCAATTGATATTTCGTAAACGCCTGTGACATCCGACGTATAGAAAGATGAAGGAGTTTGCGGAGAAAAATTCGGTTGCCAAAGAAGTTGATATCTATAATCCGGAATCCTTTCTGCTTTATCTTCGGCATAGTCGGGAGTGAAATATTTTTTCTCGGATAGCGGCCTTAAAATGGTGGTTTTCAAAAAATAATCAGCTTCCCTTGAAAACTTAAAATCGTTATTTGAGGTCACGAAGTTTGCAATTCCACCAAAAATATGAGCACCATAAATATATTTTTTTGGGAGAATGCTGATTTTATATAATTTTCTGGTATCATACCCAAAGAGTTCTTCATACTCCTGAAGAAACAAACCATCCACCATAATCAAGGGCTTTTCGGGAAGAATGCTTTTTTCTGTTCCATTACGAATATGGAGTTGGTATTTACCTTTTTTCTTTTTAAAAGTCATTTCAGACAATATTTCAATAATGGTTTTTTCAAGAGAAGGAAAACGGGTGTAATCTTCCAGGATATATTCTTTTCCTAAGGGAGCAAAAAAGGCTGTGCTTGCCGGTTCTTCCAGAATAAGATCTTGTTTACTTTGGTGATAAGCATTTTCAATTTGGATGGCAATTCTCCGCTCTTGGATTTCCTCCTTTAAATCAGTGCTTAGCATAGCTTTATCTTCAAATTGTAAGGAAGAAAAATCTGTGGTTTCCGACTCGAGTTCTACAAGATAATTTTCGCGGTCTTCCTCCATAACCTGCAACACCACATTAGGCGTATTGGGCATCGGGTCAAGAACAAACCTAAAAACCCCTTGATTATCGGTTTTTACGAGTTTGAGCATGAAGTCCTCACCGGGAATGGAAAGAGCAACTGTTTTATGGGCAATATCGGAAGGCT
>CAYPGZ010000031.1:8442-22806 GCA_964410335.1 uncultured Flavobacteriaceae bacterium
ATTTGAGATGAATCTGTGGGTTGAATAATCATATTCTCGGGAAGTACCTGAAAAGGATTGATAATCAGGATATCCGTTTGATACATTTCAGAAACAGGCTTGTTGAGCATCCATCGGGTGTAAGCTACCAATTTGTACCATCCGGTATTGATTTGGGAAGGAATATAAAAATCGCCATTTCCTTTTCCCCCGGAAAGTTCTATTTTTTGTTTGAGGATGCTTTTGCCGTCTTTTCCCAGCAGTTCCACATATCCTATTTTGCTTATTTCGCTCAAATTGTCCGCAGCTTGGTCCCAGCAATAAAAAGAATAATAGAGGGTTTCACCGGTGAACAGAGAAGTTGAATTTAGATGCAAGTACACATTTTCCGGCACTTCTTGAAAAATTGTTTTTCCGGAAGAACGTGTTTGTGAAAAAAGACTGACGGAGCAAAAGATGCTTATTATTAAAAAAAACTTTGTTTTCATGGCCAAAAATCAGGTTTGATGTTGGAGGAATAAGTGGTGCAGTCGGTACATTCCGGTGCCACCATCACAAAAATGTTGGGAGGAGAATATTGATAGAGTAAATGACTTTTGGTATTGATCATTCCGGTCAAAACATCTTTTGGGTCTATCCCAAATTCACCGGGAGGATCATAAATATTAATCTCTATCTCTTCACACTCATAAAAATAGGGAGGCAAAGGTTCGCCGGGAAAGAAATCCTCATATTCAAAAAATATTCTTTGTGAAGAAACTGAACTAACATCAAAACGTCCCAAAATTTTTGTGTCGGGATTTTCAACGGAATTGATATTTCCGATTATGTATCCGGGTTGTGTGGGCGAAAGTACCTCTTCCCTTTCCGAACCGGATACTTCTTTTAAGGTTTTGTAATAAAGATAGGTGTCATAATTTTCAACATACTGAGTCACTAAAATACTGTATTGTGAAGAAATAGTATAATCGTTTTGGCTGATAAAACGAACAGGGAAATCCGCGACCCTGTCTTCCGAAAGGTCGGAAGTTGTGGTCAAAATTATATTATCCGAAACATTTGTAGAATAGCACACTTGAGTTGAAGTATCCCGCGGACGAACCTTAAAAGTTTCTTCCGGAGTGCTTCCCGTCGGATCGAGATAAACCTCTAACGAATACCACATCGGAGCCACCACCTTGTAGGTTTCGGAATATTCATAGCGATAAAACTGAGAAGAATTCGTGGGATCATAAGAATCAACCTGAATTTGGACACCAACTTCTCCATCCACTTCTTTTCTTTCGGCTGTTACTTCTACGGAGTTTGCAGTAGGAAGGGTTTGAGGTGTGGAAGTAAATTTATGACCATTTCCGGTGGTGATATCTAACTTGTATTCCCGATTCGGGAGTGCTTGAAATTCTGTAAGAGAAACATAGGTTCTTTTAGCCGCATCATATTCAAAAACATATTCGTTGCCGAGGTCGTCGGAAATCACTACCTCTGCATTATCCACAACAGGAGGCTGCGATTCGACCTCCTCAAACCGATAGGTTCGGGTTAGGGAAACCTGATGGTGTTTCAATTCATCTGTGAGCGTAGCTTCGACAACCATTAAATCCTCGAAGGTTTCGGTAGGAGGGTAGAAACGCTCTGTGCACGCCTGAAAAGCGGTAAGCACAATTATCAGAAAAATGTATGAAAGCGTTTTGCGCATGGGTTTAAAACTTAAAATTATAGGTTATAGTAGGGATGGGCACAGAAAAAATAGATGTTTTGTATCCTTTTATTTGTCCGTCATCCGTGACAAAATAAACAGAATATGGGTTGTTTCTTCCCAAAACATTATACACTGAGATGTTTATAAAACTGTGTGCCAATTTATTTTTCTTGTGATTTCCTTCTATGTTAAAACCAATATCAAGCCGATAATAATCCGGGATTCTATATTGATTTCTATCGCTATAAAGTGTGTATTGCGCTCCGGCATAACTGTAGGTTCCAACGGGGAAAGTCACAGGTCTTCCGGTTTGATAAATAAAATTGGCAGAAAAGCTGTATCGCGACGTAAGTTTATAGTTTAACACCAAGCTAAAGTCGTGGGGTTTATCGAAATTGGTGGGAAAATAATCTCCATCGTTGACAATTTCTTCCTTAAACGCCCCATCGAGTTTTAAAAAAGAACGAGAATAGGTATATGCCAACCATCCATTGAGTTTTCCATTATTTTTTTTGGCTAAAAATTCAATACCATAAGATTTTCCTTCTCCTTGCAGAATACTGGTTTCCAGATTATCATCCATAAAAAGATCGGCACCCGTTTTATAGTCAACCAAATTGTCCAGTCCTTTATAATATCCTTCCAGACTGAGTTCGTATTGCGCGTTTTTAAAGTTCTTGAAAAAACCCAAAGAATATTGTTGAGAAGATTGGGGTTTGAGGTTTAAATCTGAAAGTTTCCAGGTGTCAAGTGGAGATTGTGTGGTATTGGTGGAAAGCAAATGTATATATTGATTGGCAGTAGAATATCCCGCTTTTACTGAAAAATCTTCGGTTAATAGATATCGGGCGCTTAATCTCCATTCAATATCCCCATAGGATTCTATACTTTCATTTTCATCAAATTCCCGTATCTCAATCACACTGGCGTCACTTTTGGGCAGATTAGGATCATAAATACGTTGTGAGCCTTTACCTAAAGCAATAAAATGAGAATATCGAATACCCGCGTCCAGCAAAAGCTTGTCCGTTACTTCAAAAGCATCGGACAGAAATACGGCAGCCTCTAAGCCTTTTTCTTCATCCAAATGCAAGGGATCCAATAAGGAAGCGGGATGTGTTGGTTGAAAATTCCCCGGGTCAATCTTATATAATTTTCCTTCGATTCCGTATGTAAAAGTGTGCTTAGAGGAATATTCATAATTCATGCGAAGTTTGGCTTTGGTTTCGTTAAGGTCAAATCCGTAATCAAATGAATTTGGGTTGTCCGGGCGATATTCAAGATCAAAACCATAGTTGCTGTTAGAAATCTGAAGTTCTCCACGGTGATTGTTGTTGAATTTATGTTCCCACCGAAGCGAGACCAAAGAATTCTTGTAGCCTTGTAAGGAATCCGGAGTGAGATTAAATTTATCTTGACTATAATAAACCGTTGCTTCCAACCTGTTTTTGTCATCCAAAATATGAGCATATTTCAGGTTTACATCAAAAAAAGAAGCTTTACTATCTTTTAGGGAGCCTTCATCAAGACTTCGTAAAATCCAATCGGCATAAGCATATCTTCCTCCTACAGCTAGTGCGGCTTTTTCTTTTACAATAGGAATGCTAAACATCAAATTACCGTTTACGGGTCCGATGCCGCCCTCGCCGGAAAATTTATTCATGTTCGGAGTTTTGGTTTGGATATCAAAAACCGAAGAAAGCCTTCCCCCATATTCCGCGGGAATACTTCCTTTATAAATATCCAAACTACCGATGGCATATGGGTTTACGGCCGAGAAAAAGCCAAAGAAATGGAATGGATTATAGATGACAGCCTCATCCAAAAGAATAAGGTTTTGGTCTGTTTTTCCTCCGCGAACGTTAAATCCTGCTGCACCTTCACCCGTGGATTTCACCCCGGGCATTAACATTGCGGATTTCACCACATCTCTTACCCCCAGCACCATGGGTACCACCTTCATTTTTTCCGGCTCAATGGAAGTAACCCCCGTTACGACCGACCGAATATTTTCACCCCGGTCGCCATAGATGACGATTTCGCCAAGCTGGTTGATGCTTTCATTTAAAGAGAAATTATAAGTACCATCACTATACATCATCACTTGTTTGGTGGAGGTGACAAATCCCAAGGATTGAGCCTGAATAATATTTGCACCAAGAGGAAGATTTAAAACATAATATCCATCCAAATCTGTGACATCAGTGATTTGCCCGTCTTTTGTTTTCACCAGTACAGAAGAAATGGGCTGGTCTGTTTTTGCATTTCGAACATATCCACTCAACTGAAAAGTGGTTTCATTTTTTTGTTTTGCTTCTTTGCCTATGAATAAGAGTTCTTCCTTTTCAGTATCTTCTCCTTGTTTAGGGACTTCAGCAAATTCCTGATAGAATACAGGTTTTTGTTGAGATTCTTCATTTTTAAGGCTATCCTCGCCAAAGAAACCGGAGGGAAGTTTGTCGTAGATATAATTGTTATTGGTTAGGATTATTTTCTTATCATAAATAAAGAAGTTGATTTCTGTGTTTTTTAGCACATCCTTCAAAATAAAATCCAGCGTTTTGTCTTTATAACTTCCGGAAACGTTTTCACGATTTTCCGACTCCTCAAACCATCTTTCATCATAAAAGAATTTATAGGATGTCTTTTTTTCTATCTGGGATATTGCGGTGGCTAATTCGGTGTTCTCAAAAGTGATGGAGAAACGATCGGTTTGGGAAAAAGCCAGTGTAGAAAAAATCAAAAAAAGTCCGGTGAAAAATTTATTTCTCATAAGTGATGCGCTGAAAATTCTATTTAATAAATCCTAAGGCCGTAAATTAATTTTTCTGAGAGGTCAGATGCCGAAGTATGGCCTCGTAAAATAAAGGGGAGTTGTTCTGCAACATATCTTTATGAGTGACATAATAGGCATCAATCTCTGAAGCTTGTCCCTCAAAAAGGCTTATCAAATCGTTTTTGGAGGTGACCTTCTTATGGCTACTTCCGTTCACTACCAGAAAGGTATAATCGGTTTGATAGGAATAATACACTTTCCTATCTTCTATGACTTTACTCTGTTTTTTATGGTGTTTAACATATAAGGTCAGTGTCGGTGAAATTTCTACTTGCTGCCAATATCCGGTGAGATTATTATTTTTTTCGAAAGCCGGAATTTTAGTGATGTTGACGAATTTTTTACCGTGAAGATGAAAAGAATCCACCTTTGCAGAAATTAAGGCAACCCCGATACTTGCAGGTGAATTTGGAGGATTGTAGATCAATATATCATCATAAAGATCGTATTTCAACAAAACTTCTGCATAAGATTGACCTTCATATACGGCTGTTCCTAGCGTGAATTTATTATTAAAAAAATACTTGGTTTTACCTTCGACTACATTCGGATAATCCTTGGGATATAAAGGCCCATTGTTTATGCCGAGGTTTTCTTTTCCAAATATCTCATCAAATTGTTTTTCATAAGATGAGTCGGATTGCCCAAAAGTAGAATAACCCAACAGGAAAATAAAGGAAAATAGGAGGGAGGAATATGTTTTTTTGTGCATTTTTAAAAATATACTAGATGGTCATAACGAAAACCTTGGGGGATTGTTGTTTCGGAGGAGAAATAACAAGGGGAACAAAAGTAAGTACTTTTCTTTGAAGTCCTGCATGGAGTATTATATTTTTATATGGCTTTATATTTTTCTCGTTGTTAAGTGGAGTGCAACGTCAAAAAACTTATTTTGTCAATTCATCCCCAAAATATTGCATTTCAGCCGATTTATTTTTTTAAATAACATTTTGCATAAGATTTTTGTTCCGTAATTTTAAATCCGGTTAGCGGAATATAAAATGAAGAATACACGACTCATACTCAGAACTATCTTTATTGTCGGTTTGGTCATCCTGATCATGAATTATATATTTAGAGGTTTTGATGTTGAGGTTTTTACCCAATGGCAAAATTGGGCAGTGGTCTTTCTGTATGTATCGGTGCTTACTACAGTAAATACTTTTTATTTTCACTTGCTTGAGAAAAAACTAAATTGGGAGGTCGAGAAGAAAAAGAGACTTGTTTTTGGCATTGTGGGTTCTGCCATAGTTTCCATGATTGCCTACTTTCTCTGCAGGATTGTGCATTTGGTATATATTCTCCAAGAATTTTCCCTCAAAGGATTTCTAAAAGCCGAAAAACCTGCAGATTATCTTGTAGTCTTGTTGGTGGTCATTATTATTTCCCTGTTTTTTCATGTTTTATATTTATATAAATACACTCAGGAAAGTAAAGTTCAAGAACAAAAAATCATTGCGGGAACGGTTTCGGCAAAGTTTGATGCCCTGAAAAATCAACTCGACCCACATTTTCTTTTTAACAGCTTGAATGTGCTGACTTCTTTGATTGAAGAAAACCCAACTCAGGCACAAAAATTCACTACTTCCCTTTCGAAAGTTTATCGATATGTGTTGGAACAAAAAAACAAAGAGTTAGTATCGGTAGAGGAGGAGTTGAGTTTTGCTCGCACCTATATAGATTTGCTGAAAATGCGGTTTGAAAACAGCATTCAATGCGAAATTCCCGAAAATCTTAGTAATCCCGAAGCAAAAATTGTTCCCCTTTCCTTGCAATTATTACTTGAAAATGCGGTGAAACACAATCAGGTTTCCCAAGAAAATCCTTTGGTGATTTCGATTTATGAATCCGAAGGAAACCTTATTATCAAAAACAATCTTCAACCCAAAAATATTATTAAAAAATCCAGTGGCATCGGATTGCTGAACATCAAACAGCGCTATGCTTTGCTGACTTCCAGAAAGGTCGTCATCCAACTCAGTCATGAGGAAAATTGGTTTATGGTAAGCCTCCCGATGTTGACCAAACAAATTTTAGTCATGAACCAAAAAGCAGAAAATATGGAAAATATATCCTACGAAAAAATGAAACGAGCCCACAAAAAAGTGGAAGAAGTAAAAAGCTTCTATGGCAATCTCACTTCTTATTGCATAATTATTCCGTTTCTCATAGTTGTAAACCTTTTAACTACTGATTTTTTGTGGTTTTTCTTTCCCATGTTAGGATGGGGATTGGGAGTATTGTTTCATTATATGAACACCTTCAACAAGAATCCCTTTTTTGGAAAAAACTGGGAACAACGCAAGATTCGCGAGTTTATGGAAAAAGATAATTTTTAAAAAACAAATCTTATGAAAAACGACAAAACTTATCGAGAAATTAATTTGGAGGAACAAGAGCATAATCAACAAAAATACAATCGTGCGAAAAGACGCGTGAGAGAACTTAAGGAATTTTATTCCCACCTTTCAGTATATTTGTTTGTGATAGGATTATTGGCACTCATCAATTTTTATTCGAATCAGTGGGAATATCCTTGGTTTTTTTGGCCGGCAGCCGGATGGGGAATTGGTTTAGTTTTCCATGCGATGAGTGCTTTTCGGGTTAATCCCATGTTCAATAAGGAATGGGAAGAACGCAAAATCAAAGAATATATGGAGAAAGAAGATACAGAATATAAAAACACACAAAAATGGATATAAGAAAGGGAGGAGCGGGAAACTATTTCCAACCTTTGAGTATTGACATTAAAGTGTACGCCTGTTAGTTAAAATAACAAAAATAAGATGAAATCAATAATCATCGAAGACGAAAAACCTTCTGCCAGACGATTAAAAAGAATGCTGGAAAAACAAGGAGTGGAAGTGAGCAGCATGTTGTATTCGGTAAAGGAGTCGGTGCAATGGTTTAAGGAAAACCCCCATCCTGATTTAATCTTTCTCGATATTCAACTCGAGGATGGACTTTCTTTCGAAATTTTCGAAAAGATAAATATCCAAAGTGCAATTGTTTTCACTACCGCCTATGACGAATATGCACTAAAAGCTTTTAAACTGAATAGTATCGACTACTTATTAAAACCGATTGATGAAGAGGAACTCGTTTCGGCAATTGAAAAATTTAAAACAAGAAACTCCTCTACTTCATTTGATTTGGAAGGCTTGAGGCAACTTCTTAGCGAACAAAAAAATAAATATAAAACCCGATTCAGTATCAAAGTTGGACAGCATTTGAAGTTTTTCGAAATCGATGAAATCACTTGTTTTTACAGTGAAAATAAAGGGATTTATCTACACACCACTGCCGGTCGCGGATATTTGATGGACACCACCCTCGAAAACCTGGAAAAAGAAGTTTCACCTGATAAGTTTTTCCGCATAAATCGAAAATTTATTATCAACCTAAGTGCAATTCAGGATATTGTGCATTATTCCAACAGCCGGTTAAAGATCAGGTTGAAAGATATCGCTGATGAAAATATCATTGTGAGTCGGGAACGCGTGCGGGATTTTAAAGAATGGATAGGAGGAGGAATGATTTAAAAGAAACTACAAACTCCTAAAAAGGCTCAATTTTATTTTTATACTTAATTTTGCACCCGTTTAAAATCAGGGAGTAAATGAAAGTTTATTTTGATAATGCCGCCACCACGCAAATGCGACCCGAAGTCATTGCAAGAATGACTCAAATCATGAAGGAAATTTATGGGAATCCTTCTTCGACCCATTCCTTTGGACGTTCGGCAAAATCGGTGGTGGAGCAAGCACGGAAAACCATTGCGGGATATTTGAAGGTTTCGCCTTCGGAAATAATTTTTACTTCCGGCGGCACCGAAGCCGATAATCTGGTTTTAAATTCTGCAGTTCGTGATTTAGAGGTAAAACGGATAATCACCTCAAAAATCGAGCACCACGCGGTTTTGTACAGCATCAACCAACTGAAAGCATGTTATGATGTTCATGTGGAATACGTTAACCTTGACAACTGTGGGGAGGTAGATTTAAAACATCTGGAAAAACTCTTGAAAGATTCGCAAGAAAAAACCTTGGTGAGTTTAATGCATGTGAACAACGAGGTGGGAAATATGCTGGATCTGGAAAAAACAGGCAAACTCTGTAAAGAATACCATGCTTTGTTTCATTGTGATACGGTGCAATCCGTGGGGCATTTTGCACTGGATTTTCAAAAAATACCTGTTGATTTTACAGCGGTAAGTGCCCATAAATTTCATGGTCCCAAAGGTGTGGGTTTTGCATTTATTCGTAAAAACAGCGGATTAAAACCCTTGATTTTTGGAGGTGAACAAGAAAGAGGTTACCGCGCCGGAACGGAAAGCGTACACAATATTGCAGGTTTGGAAGAAGCGCTTAAATTGGCTTATGAAAACCTTGAAGAAGACAAAATCCATGTGGAAGGATTAAAAAAATATTTTATCCAAAAACTGGATGAAATTCCCGGAGCCAAATTAAATGCAAATTGCAGCAATCTCGAAAAAAGTACTTACACACTCCTCAATGTTTGCCTTCCCATTCCTTCAGAAAAGGCTTCTCTGCTTTTGTTTCAATTGGACCTAAAAGGGATTGCCTGTTCAAAAGGCAGTGCTTGTCAAAGCGGGAGTGATAAAGGTTCACACGTATTGGAAGCCATTTTGAATGAAGAAGATTTGAAAAAACCTTCTCTGAGATTCTCCTTTTCCCATTTCAACACCAAAGACGAGATAGACTACACCATAGAAGTTTTAAAGGATTTTGTGAAAGATGGAAAAGTAGGTTGAGCCTAACTTATTCTTCCTCCAATCCTTCTACATCCTTCAATAAATCGGGTCTGCGAATTCGAGTTCGTTCATAGGCTTTTTCCTCGCGCCAGGCTTCTATTTTTGCAAAATTCCCGCTGGTTAATACTGAGGGAACTTTCCAGCCTTTATAATCTGCAGGCCGTGTGTATATGGGCGGCGAGAGCAAATTATCCTGAAAGGAATCGGTGAGGGCAGAGGTCTCATTTCCTAAAACTCCGGGTAACAAACGAATAATGGCGTCACAAAGTACTGCCGCACCAAGTTCGCCTCCGGAAAGTACATAATCGCCGATGGAAATTTCTTTGGTAATGAAATGTTCCCGCACACGCTCATCCACTCCTTTATAATGTCCACAAAGTACAATGAGATTTTTGGTCAGAGAAAGTTTGTTGGCCATAGATTGGTTCAGGTTTTCTCCATCCGGGGTCATATAAATCACCTCATCATAGTCTCTCTCACTTTTTAGTTTAGAAATACATTTATCGATAGGTTCGATCATCATTACCATTCCGGCTCCTCCACCAAATTGATAATCATCCACTTGCTTGTAATTATCTGTGGTATAATCCCGAAGGTTATGGAGATGTATTTCTACCAATCCCTTTTCGATAGCTCTTTTTAAAATTGAAGCTTCAAAAGGACTTTTTAGGATTTCGGGAACCACGGTAATGATATCGATTCGCATTATTTTATTTTTATAAAATTAAAAAAGAGCAAAATTAAATGCATTTAAAACTTAGGAGGATACGAATTGCTCCAAAGTCATTTCAATGAGTTTTTGGATGCTCCTTTGCGGATCAGCACTGAATTCTCCGGTGATTCTGTTGGCCAAAATAGCATTAAGCGAAACTGCTCGATGTCCGAGAAGATCGGCCATTCCATAAATCCCGGCGGTTTCCATTTCGAAGTTGGTTATCATTTTTCCCTTATGCCGAAACGTCCTCAATTTTTCCATAAATCCCTCATCCTGGATCTCTCCTCTCAACTTTCTTCCTTGGGGAGCATAAAATCCCGGGAGGGTAGCGGTTATGCCGATTTGTATGTCTTGAATATTCGAAAATCGCTTATTCAAGCCTGCATCGGAATAGGCTAGATAAGGATGAGAAAGCTTTGGGGAGAGCGCTAAACTTTGCATCAATTCTGTGAGTAAAGCATCTTCCGGTTGACTTTTTCGATAAAAATGCATCAAATTGTCGAACCCGATTGCCGTTTCGGACAAGAGGAAAGAATCTATCGGAATATGCTCTTGAATTGCTCCGGAAGTTCCTATTCGAATAATTTCCAACGAAGTAGAAACAGGTTTTGGTTTTCGGGTTTTAAAATCAATATTTACCAGGGCATCCAACTCATTGAGAACAATATCGATATTGTCAGTTCCGATTCCTGTAGAAACTACAGACAAGCGTTTTCCTTGATATTTCCCCGTAAGGCTATGAAATTCTCGTTTTCTGGTCTGGAATTCGATGGAATCCAAAAATGTGGCCAACATATCGACTCTATCCGGATCGCCGACACTAATCACAGTAGGGGCAAGGTTTTCCGGTTTGAGGCCTAAATGGTAAATACTCCCATCGGCATTCAAAATCAGTTCTGAAGCTTTGAAATCCATTTGATTATTGGGAATAAAAAAAACCACTAATCACCAGAGGCAAAAAACAAACATCTCGGGTTATTCGGACAGCAATTCAGCCACTTTATTTTCCAAAGCTTGTCCTCGCAAATCTGTGGCAATAATTACCCCGTTTTCATCGAGCAGAAAAGCTTTAGGAATCGAACGTACATTGTATTTTTTTGCAATCGGGTCGTTCCAATATTGCAAATGGGAGATATGTTGCCAAGTCAATCCGTCGGCTTCGATTGCTTCCAACCATTTATCTTTACTTCTATCCAAAGAAACGCCAATAATATTCAAGCCTTTGTCGTGATATTTATTGTAAACCCGGACAATATTCGGGTTTTCTATGCGACATGGTTTACACCAGGATGCCCAAAAATCCACTAGAGTGATTTTTCCCAGACCCTCTTTTAGCGCCAATTCTTCACCCTCGGGAGTAGGACCGGAAAAAGCGGGCGCTTTGGCACCGATTTCTGTAGCGCTGGTTTTTTCCAAAAAGCTGCTGATTTGTTGCCCAATCATCGAATTTCTGATTTCAGGCTCAAGATTATTAAACATTTCCCGTGTTTCGCTATTAGACAATGAACGCATGTTCATCATGTCCGAAAGAGCCATGACCGAAACCAACGAACCGGGATTATTTTTCACTAATTCTTTCCTAAATTCGGTGCTTTGATCCTGAACTTCCTGTTGTTTTTGGCGGAAATCGGCAATCACTTGCGGGTTCTGGGTATTTTCAGCCGCTCTAAATTGATTGCGAAGATTGTTGAATTCTTTTCCCAAATCCTCAATATGATTGGTATATTTTTTAAGCAATTCGTTATGCTTGCCGCCCTCAACTTGGGAAGCACGCAAACTGTCTTTATAAATTTCAAAACTTAAAGGAGCATTTTCGCCAATGAAAATCAAATTGCCTTGCTGATTTTCGAGTTGAAGCATGTTGATGGTCTGCTTATCCGATTTTGGTAAATCCAAAGTGAATTCTTCATTCTGAACCACTGCAGTATCAACGGGCACGGGTTGATTATTTTGCCCCAGCGTGGAAATAAAAATCTTGGTACCGTCTTCAATTCCTTTTGCCGTTCCTGTGATGCCGGTTTGAGGTTTATTATCTGCACAAGAGATTAATGAGATTGCCGTGAAAGCCAATAAAATACGTTTCATTTGAATATTTTTGAATTTTAATTATGTCAGATTGACACCCTTCTAAACCACTAATAATCCGCTGCTTTGAGGGGAAATTGAGTGATCAAGTTTTTATGGTGTGTTTTTTGTGTTCAACTCACAAAAATAGGAAACTTTGGGCATCAGACAGTCGCCTCCACCTAAATTATTGTTAATTTAAAGTTTAAGGCTGTTGATGAAGAAAAGAAAACTTATTTTTATCATGGGCTTAGTAAATAAAAGCCCGCTCAATCAACACTCATGAAAAGACAAATGAACAATTTTCCGGTAAAAGTAGCAATCAGCTTCAAGAAGGTAATTCAGGAGTATGAAAAGCAATTAGAAGTGGAAACCAGCGCTATTTCCCGGAAATATATAAAAGATATTTTGGATTATGTCAAATCTTTTCCAAAACTGATCGAGGGAATCGAAAGTATGGAAGAGTTGGAAAAACATCGCGAGGGTATTAAAGTTTTGCTGGCAGATTTATTCCCTAATATCCTCACTACCAATGAAATAAAAACCGCATCAGTACCGTTTTATAATAACTTATTGTTTAATTCCACCAAGCGATTTGCGAAAATCATGGAGGATGCGGGAAAGGATTTTAAGTTAGAACCCAGAAACTTTGATGAGGACTTGATGTATGTTCGCGCCTGCGTAATTATCCTTAATAAATATTACAATTATAAATTTGATTTCTCCAGACCATTGATCTATGATATTCCCGATAAGGACGGGATTATGAAGCATTATCGTTTGGCGATGAATGCCGATTTTGTGGAAATCGAACCCACGGAAAAAGCCAAGGAAATCACCCCACAGGATGTGGATATTCTTCTTCAAGATCCGGACAATATTGAGATTTGGAAAGAAAAATTTCCGCCCCAAAGCTGGATTTTCAAAGGTTTTACCCTATTAAACTTCACCGATGTAACTACAGACAGCGCCATTTCCGACCTGAAGAGCGCGTTGATGGGAAGAAATAATACAAAAGGGTCAGGCATAGAAGATTTGACCGGCATTTTGAGAACCATCTATAAAATTCAGGATCTTCGAATTGGATTTTTATTGTATAATCCTAAAAAAGACACATTCCGGGTGCCACCCATCAAAGGAATTGAGAGTTTTCTGGTTAAGAATAAAACCCGAATTCGTGCCAATAAACTTTTTGATGAAAAAGCTTATGAGTGTATTGTGAAAAATCACAATTATTTTCCCATTGCCAATGTGGAGAATTATGTAAAAAAAACCAATAACAATGCGTTGTGTAAAAGTTTAAAGAGCAACGGAATGGAAAGCTGCATCATTGTTCCGATTGCAAATAACAATGAATTGTTGGGCATCATGGAATTGGTTTCTAAGAATAAAAACGAATTGAACAGCATCAATGCAACTAAATTAGAAGATTTTTTACCCTATATCGCCACAGCCGTTGAACGCAACCGAAACGATTACGAGAATCAAGTCAAAGCGGTAATACAAAATGAATGCACTTCAATTCATCCCTCAGTTTTGTGGGCTTTTGAAGAAGAAGCAAAACGTTATATCGACGATCTGGGTGAAGATGGAATCGCTTCCTTTCAGGATATAGCCTTCAAGGATGTCTATCCGTTGTACGGACAAATTGATATCGTGGGGTCAACCAAAGCTCGAAATGAAGCAATTCAAAAAGATCTATTGTCTCAATTACAGGCCGTAAAAGAAATAATTGGCGAGGCTGAAAAAAGGGAAGCCCTACCTATTTATGAACAACTCCGATTCCGTTTGGATGAATTCATTGAAGAATTAGATCAGAACCTGGATGCGGCCAGCGAACAAAAAGTCTTCAATCTCTTGAATCGTGAAATCAATCCGGTATTGGATCATATCCGGAAACAATCGCCGGAGCTGAAGCAAAAAGTGGAGGAGCATGAAAAAAACCTTCAAGACGAAACCGGTACTTTTTGCAACAGCAGGAAAGTTTACGATGTAGCCATTCAAAACATCAACAGAACCATGTCGCGTTATATCGACCGCAAACAAATCGAAGCGCAAAAAATGTATCCTCATTATTTTGAACGCTATAAAACCGATGGAGTTGATCATAATATATATATTGGTGCCTCGATGACCAATAAACCTTTTGATAAGATATATCTCTACAATATGCGTTTATGGCAACTGCAAGTGATGTGCGAGATGGAAAATAAATTTTATCAAATTCAAGAAGATTGGGATATCTCCCTCGACGCTGCTTCCTTGATTTTGGTTTATTCCAATACACTTTCAATCCG
>CAYPGZ010000032.1:0-22213 GCA_964410335.1 uncultured Flavobacteriaceae bacterium
TTTCGCCCATTTCAGAAAAGCAAATCCAATGGATGGCCTTGGATGAAAACAGCAAACCTTGGTTTGAAGGGGTTTTCTCGGTTTCCCCACGAATAGAAGCTCAACAAAACAATCCGATTTCAAACAATTTAGTGGGAATTTTATCAGAGGCCAATAATTTGAACCCAAAAATATTGCAGGAAAATAAAGGCTTTAAAATCACCACCCGCCTCGAATTTCCTACGAATTGGGGATTGGGAACCTCTTCCACCTTGCTCAATAACATCGCAGCATGGTTTGAAATTGATGCTTTTAA
This sequence comes from uncultured Flavobacteriaceae bacterium, assembly GCA_964410335.1. Taxonomy (GTDB): domain Bacteria; phylum Bacteroidota; class Bacteroidia; order Flavobacteriales; family Flavobacteriaceae; genus DASSWG01. The sequence continues at coordinate 296 of CAYPGZ010000032.1, forward strand.
ACTTTCCGAAAAAACCCTTGGCGGAAGCGGATACGATATTGCTTGCGCCCAACGAAACGCTCCTCTTCTTTATCAGTTGGAAAAAGAAAAACCCAAAATTCAGGAAGTGAACTTCAACCCTCCTTTCCGGGAAAAATTATTTTTTGTTCACCTCAATGAAAAGCAAAACAGTAGGGAAGCGATTCAACATTATCGCCATCAGGAAAGGAAGGAATTGAAAAAAGCCGTGAAAGAAATCTCGGGAATTACCGACTTGATTTTGAACTGCAACCAACTTGATGATTTTGAAAAGCTCATAAGCGAGCATGAAAGGATTATCGCTTCGTTGCTTAACATGAAACCGATAAAAACCCGGCTTTTCGACGATTATCCAAATGCCATCAAAAGCCTCGGCGGTTGGGGCGGGGATTTTATTCTTGCCATTGGCGGCGAAAAGGAAAGGGAATATTTTAGAAAAAAAGGATTTCGAACGATTTTAGGGTTTAATGAGATGTTTTTTTAACTATAAAAGACGTTCAATTAGTGCACAATACAAAAAAATCACTACAAAAATTTCTTCCTCATTTTCCTCCACCGCAACTCCCGAATGAATTTTCCTTCCTCTTGATTTACCAAAAAAGGGAGTTTTTGTTTTTTTGCCTTAAAATAACCGCGCAGATAGTCATACAGCAACATGGGACGTTTTTTCAAAAAAGCCAGTTTCGCCGAGGCAATACACGTCAACCAAAACCCATAACGCATTTTATAAAACGCCTCGCCTTGTTTGAAACGCGCTTCTTTGCCATAGGTTTTTCCGGTAGGTTTTAGGTGTTTTACTTTCAGGGAAGGTTCGGTAACTATTTTCCAGCCTTGGTATTGGGCGAGGAGTTCATCTACGGTGTCCCAACCGATGGAGGGTTTTAATTTTCCAATTTGAAGGAAACATTCTTTTCGGTAGGCTTTCAAAGCACCGCGGATATGGTCTTTGTTCGTCAATTTTTCCAAAACAAAATCCCCGTTTTTCTCGATATAACAAAAACCCCCGGCAATTCCAGCTTTCGGGTTCTCCTCGAAAATCCGTTTTAGTTCCGACAAATAATTTTTGGGGAAAACTAAATCCGCGTCGAATTTGCAGATGATGTCAAATTCTTTATCGAGGTCTTTGTACCCTTTGTAAAAAGCATCGACGACCTTGCTTCCGGGCAAATGTGCGGCTTCGGAAGTACTGTTTACCAAAGTGATAAACGGGTATTTTTCAACAAAACGCGCTACAATTTCAGCTGTGTCATCGGTGGAATGGTCGTCGACCACGACGATTTTTTCAGGAAGAAACTCCTGTTCCACAAGCGAATCCAAGGTTTGTCCGATATATTCGGATTCGTTGTGCGCGGGGATGACAATATAAAACCTCATGAAAAAGTTTTTCGCTCAATTTTCATAGCTCATCTCTAATACCTATAAACAATCGCATTGATGTTCATGCCCGCACCTACACTGGCAAAGATGATGACATCGCCTTTTTCCAGAGATTGATTTTTGAAGTTTCCTTTTAAAAACAAATCATAGAGCGTAGGAATTGTAGCGACACTGCTGTTGCCTAATTTTTCTATGGTCATCGGCATGATTTTCTCAGGTGGACTTTTGTCGTAGAGTGCATAAAAACGCTCCACAATTGCTTCGTCCATTTTTAAATTGGCCTGATGGATAAATATTTTCTTCACTTTATCGATAGAAGCTCCACTTCTGTCCAAGCAAGATTTCATGGCCAGTGGCACGTTCGTCAAAGCGAAATTATAGATTTTCCGCCCGTGCATTTTAATGTAGCGTGTGTTTCCCGGCAGGTCTTTTTTGTAACTGTGACCAAAAAAAATATAATTGGCCTCGTGCAGTGAATACGAAGCGGATTCGTGTGCCAAAATCCCACCTTCGTCATCTGTCGCTTCCCAAATCGTTGCTCCGGCACCATCGGAATAGATCATCGAGTCCCGGTCGTGCTTATCGACTACGCGTGAAAGGGTTTCGGCGCCGACCACCAAACATTTTTTGGCCATTCCCGATTTAAGAAAAGCATGAGCCTGAATGCTGCCTTCGACCCAACCCGGACATCCAAAAACTACATCATAAGCCACACATTTTGGATTCCGGATTTTCAATTTTTGTTTTACGCGTGCCGCGATGCTCGGAACCATATCGCTTTGTATAGTTCCCGATTTCACATCCCCAAAATTATGAGCTACAATAATATAATCAAGCGTTTCTCGGTCTGTTTTCGAATCTTCGATGGCTTTTTCGGCTGCAAAAAAAGCGATGTCAGAAGTGTTTAATTCCCCGGAAATATAACGACGTTCGGCAATTCCAGTAATCGCTTTGAATTTTTTGATTATGGTCTGATTGTCCTCTTCAAAAATACTCCCTTCCCGATCGTGAAATTGGTGTTCGTCGAAATCTTTATTAGCTTCAATTTTAGGTGGAATAAAACTTCCCGTTCCTGTGATTTTGCTGTTCATTATCGTCTCCTCTAAATTTTGCTAAATGTAAGCTTTAGAAAGAGAAATAAAGCCAAAAACATACCAAAATGGATTTAAGGCTTAGTATTCTGAGCAAAAATCGCTTAAGCTTCCTCCATATATTCTTCAATCGGGGCGCAAGTACAAATCAAATTGCGGTCGCCATAAGCTTCATCCACCCGGCGCACACTGGGCCAAAATTTATTTTCAGCAACATAAGGCAACGGAAAAGCTGCTTCTTTGCGCGAATAAGGAAAGCTCCATTCATCTGCAGTAAGCATGCTTAAGGTGTGAGGAGCATTTTTCAACAAATTGTTGGGTTCGTCTTTTGAAACATTCTCAATTTCCTTTCCAATAGAAATCATCGCATCACAAAAACGGTCGAGTTCGGCTTTGCTTTCGCTTTCCGTGGGCTCGATCATTAAAGTTCCTGCCACGGGAAAAGAAACCGTTGGCGCGTGAAAACCATAATCCATTAATCGCTTGGCAATATCGGAAACCTCAATCCCTTTTTCTTTAAAGGGTCGACAATCCAAAATCATTTCATGTGCTGCTCTTCCCCGTTCTCCGGAATAAAGTGTTTTGAAATGTTCGTCCAAACGCTGCTTCACATAGTTGGCATTTAAAATTGCCATTTCGGTAGATTTTTTCAATCCCTCGGGACCTAGCATCGAAATGAAGGCATAAGAAATCAAACACACCAAAGGGGAGCCCCAAGTCGCAGCTGAAATTGCGGTAATGGCTTCTTCTCCGCCGGTTTTCACCACAGGATTTCCGGGCAAAAAGGGAACCAACTGCTTAGCCACACAAATCGGACCGACTCCCGGTCCGCCTCCGCCATGAGGAATGGCAAAAGTTTTGTGAAGATTTAAATGACATACATCCGCACCGATAGTCGCAGGATTGGTCAAGCCCATTTGTGCATTCATATTGGCTCCATCCATATACACCTGACCTCCGTTTTCATGAATAATTTGAACAATTTCTTTAATCGAGGACTCAAAAACCCCATGGGTGGAAGGATAAGTCACCATCAAAGCGGCAAGGTTGTCCTTATATTTTATAGCTTTTTCGCGAAGGTCATCCACATCAATATTTCCATTTTCATTTGATTTACTAACCACGACTTTCATCCCTGCCATTACCGCAGAAGCGGGATTGGTTCCGTGAGCAGAAGCAGGAATAAGGCAAATATTACGGTGTGATTCGCCACGGGATTTGTGATATTCCCGAATCATCATCAGTCCGGCAAATTCACCTTGTGCCCCGGAATTGGGTTGCAAAGAAGTGGCCGCAAAACCCGTGATTTTTGTCAATTGCTCTTCCAGTTTTTTCAGAGCAATTTGATATCCTTCAGCTTGTTCCACAGGAACAAAAGGATGAATATTTCCCCATTGCGGATCGCTCAACGGAAGCATTTCTGAGGCTGCATTGAGCTTCATGGTGCAAGAGCCCAAGGCAATCATCGAATGAGTTAACGACAAATCCTTGCGTTCCAGCTTTTTGATATATCGCATCAATTCGGTTTCAGAATGATATTTATTGAAAACCTCTTCCGTCATAAAATCGGTTTTGCGGCTTACTGAAATATCTTCCAAAATCGATTTTTTCAATACTGATATTTCCTCGATTTCCTTTCCTGATAATTCTTTGAAAACGGAAAGAATATCATTCAAATCTGCAAGAGTAGTCGCTTCGTTGAGTGAAATCGACACCTTTTGAGCCTCGGGATAATAAAAGTTTATTTTTTTACTTTCAGCAATTTTTCTGATTTTTTCAGCATCGGCTTTCACTAGAATTGTATCAAAATAAAGAGGGTTGAGCTGTTCAAAACCTATTTTTTTCAATGCATCAGACAGCGTAACCGCTGAAGAATGCACCTTATTGGCGATATGCTTCAAGCCTTTTGGACCGTGATAAACGGCATACATACTTGCCATAACAGCCAAAAGCACTTGAGCGGTGCAAATGTTGGAGGTTGCCCGGTCTCGTTTGATATGTTGTTCGCGGGTTTGCAAAGCCATCCTCAAAGCCCGGTTTCCATCCATATCTTTGGTCACCCCGATAATTCTTCCGGGAATATCGCGTTTATAGCTTTCCTTGGTAGCAAAAAAAGCTGCATGTGGTCCACCATATCCAAGCGGAATACCGAATCGTTGAGTGGTTCCCACCACCACATCGGCTCCCATTTCACCGGGAGATTTTAGTTTTACCAAACTCAAAATATCAGCTGCAACCACCGTTTTTATTCCCATCTGATTTCCCTTGCCGATAAAATCCGTAAAATCATAAACACGTCCTGTTTTTCCGGGATATTGCAACAAGGTGCCAAAGTATTCTGCTGAAAAATCAAAATTTTCGTGATTTCCCACCACCAGTTCAATTTCGAGGGGAAGCGCCCTGGTTTTTAACACCGAAAGTGTTTGAGGCAACACCTCTTCTGATACAAAAAATTTATTGACGTTGTTTTTCTTCTGATCACGACTGCGTGTGGCAAATAACATTCCCATTGCTTCCGCTGCAGCAGTACCTTCATCGAGCAAAGAGGCATTCGCCAGTTCCAATCCCGTAAGATCAACCACAACGGTCTGGAAATTTAACAAAGCTTCCATTCGACCTTGAGCAATTTCGGCTTGATAAGGAGTGTAAGCCGTGTACCATCCGGGGTTTTCCAATACGTTTCGCTGTATTGCAGCCGGAACGATGGATTCATGATATCCCAATCCGATATAGGTTTTAAACACCTTATTCTTTTCGGAAAGGGCATGAATGTGTCGTGCATATTCCTGCTCACTTATCGCCTTGGGCATCTCGAGCCCTTTTTTCAGTTTTATACCGTCCGGAAGGGTCTCGTAAATCAGTTGTTCTATAGAATCTGCCCCAATCGTTTGGAGCATCTCCTGTATATCTTCTTCTTTTATGCCGATATGACGAATGGCAAAGGAATCAGTATTCATATGTAATTTGGGATTCAGGGTTTTGACTTAAATTTTGAGTCCAAAATAGGATTGGATTTCAGTTTGCAAAATTACGCAAAATTATCCCGTAAAAATTGATTTCACTATTTACATATTAATGTCAATCATTAAAATTTTTACTTTTGTATGATGCGTATTTGGCAACGTCTTTTGGACTTCTATCTCGACAGCAGTATTCATGTTGGGATTGAGGTTTGTTGCTTTGTCATGATTACTTTTCTCAGCTTCAATATTCCGTTTCATTTGAATTTTTTAGGTTTTGTTTTTTTTGGAACTATCACCGGTTATAATTTTATCAAATATGCGGGGGTGGCCAGATTGCACCATCGCAGTCTGACGAGAAACCTGAAAACTATTCAAATCTTCTCTTTTTTTTGTTTTTTGGGTTTTGTGTATTTTGCTTGGCACACAGATTCCGGGGTATTGTGGCTCTCGTTATTTTTTGGACTTTTCACTATTTTTTATGCTATTCCTTTTCTGTCGGGGAAGAGTCTTCGAAACATCAAAGGCATAAAGGTTTTTGTGATTGCTTTCGTGGTTACCGGCCTGACCATGTTTATTCCCGTGACACAATTTTCACTTGATCCTAAGTTTGCACCTATGGGAGAGTTGGAAGTAATCCTCAGCCTTGTTCAACGATTTGTTTTTATCATCGCCTTGTTGATTCCTTTTGAAATTCGTGATTTGGAAGTTGATCATGCCGAATTGGGCACTATTCCCCAAAAAATCGGAGTTCGAAAAGCAAAAGTTTTGGGCATGGCTTTGTTGGCGGTTTTTTTATTTCTCGAAGCTTTTAAACCTCTTCTTTCTGTGGCAAAAGGAATTTCAACCATTATAATCGGTGGAATTTCCGCAGGATTCATCGTATATTCAAACCAAAAACAATCCAAATATTACGCTTCTTTTTGGGTGGAAGCCATTCCGATTTTTTGGTTTATGATATTGTGGATATTGTGTTCGATAAATCTTCCCGAGTAAAAATATAAATCACATTTTTTTATTCCTCCGGGTGCTGCCTCAATCGGGATTTTATTTTTTCAACTTCCTCCCGACTTAAAGTAGAAATCCCGGCTTTTTCGATAACTTGAGTAAGTTTTTTATTTTTTTTGCGGTATTGCCGGCAAGATTTACAGAAGATAAGATGTATCTGCATTTTGAGGTATTCCCAAAATCCAAGTTCGCCATATTGGGATTTATCACAATAATGACCGTTGTTTTGACAGTGATTTCTAGAATCGTAATCGTCTCCCATAGAAGCGTTTATAACCATTTTTTTTCGAGGCATGCGGCCATGAGGGCCCGGGCGCGGTGGATAATAACCCATAAATTAGACGGGGTAATATTAAATTCATTACAGATAGTTTCCGTATCCACTCCATCTATGGTTTTCATCTTGAAAATCTTTGCCTGGCGTTCGTTTAATTGATCCAGACATTCGAAAATCGCAAGCCGCAACTCGTTGTTTTCAATTTTGTCCTCGGCGTTTTTGTCGCGTGAATCAGCCACTTTTTCTTCCAGCCATTTTCCACCTTCATCGTCGTCGCGATAATTAATCTTTACCTCCGACTTGGCTTTCTGCGAATTTACCTTCCGGTAATAATCTATAATTTTACGCTTCAAAATAGAGACCAACCAAGTACGTTCGGTAGCGCCTCCCTTGAAATCTTTCATCGCTTTGAGTGCAGAAAGAAAGGTTTCGGAAATCAAATCCTTGGCCACCTCGCGATCGTTCACACGGGCAAGGGTAAAGTTAAACAAATAATCGGAATATTTGTCTATCCACTTATCGGGATTGATCGTGGTGCGGGACATTGGTTATTTTTGCTTGAATGAATCAGATAAAAATATAGATTAAAAGGCTTTACCTTACAGGTTTTTTTGCCAATAAATCGTTAAAAATGAAAAAATTGCTTTTTGTTTCTCAAGTGTGGCCAGAGCCACATTCATCGGCTGCAGGAAGCCGGGTGCTTCAATTATGCAATTTGTTTTTGGGGAAAAATTATGAAATCATCTATGCTTCTACGGCTTCACCGAGCAATTTTGCCGTCAATTTGGAAGATATAAATATAAAAAAACAAAGTATAATATCCAACGACAGCAGTTTTGATGACTTTATACAATATGCAAAACCTGAAATTGTGATTTTTGATCGTTTCACCACAGAAGAGCAGTTTGGGTGGCGTGTGGCTGAATTTCTTCCTGAAAGTTTACGGATTTTGGACACCGAGGATTTGCATTTTCTGCGAAAAGCCCGTCAGCAAGCTATTTTGGAAAAGCAAAAATTCCTAAAAGAAGATTTACATTCCGATACCGCCAAACGGGAAATCGCTTCCATTTTACGTTGTGATTTGAGTTTGATTATTTCCGATGCTGAAATGGAACTGCTCCAAAATCAATTTAAAATCGACAAAAACCTCTTGTTCTACCTTCCTTTTTTGTTGAAGAAAATCCCCGAAAACCTATCAGAAAAACTGCTCTCTTTTGAAGACCGAAAGCATTTTGTGAACATTGGAAACTTTCGTCATCCGCCAAATCTGGACGTGGTTTTATATTTAAAGGAAAAAATCTGGCCCTTGGTGCGCGAAAAACTGCCCGAAACCGAAATGCATGTTTACGGGGCTTATCCTCCGAAAAAAATCATGGCATTGGATTCTTCAAAAACAGGCTTTCTAATAAAAGGCCGTGCCGAGGACGCCAAAAATATGCTTTCCCGGGCAAGAATCCTATTGTCTCCCCTGCGGTTTGGCGCGGGCTTGAAAGGAAAATTCATCGATGCGATGCAAGTTGGAACTCCTTGTGTCACGACCAAAATCGGCGCTGAAGGAATCCCCGGGGATTTGCCTTGGGCGGGAATAATTTCCAATACTCCGGAAGAGATTGCAGAAGCCGCAGTAAAATTATATCAAGATAAAATTGAATGGCAACGATCCCAACAAGCCGGGTTTGAAATAATCAATAACAGATTTCAGAAATCGGGTTTTGACGAGGTTTTTATGGAGCGGATTGAATGGCTGCGAAAAAACCTGAAAACCCATCGCAATGAAAATTTCCTTGGCTCCATGTTGATGCACCATAACTTGCAAAGCACAAAATATATGGCCAAGTGGATCGAAGAAAAAAATAAATCTTAAGATTTTATACTGTTAAGGGCTGCACGAAATAGTGAATTGCCAGAATTGCAACTCCAATGACGATACGGTAATATCCAAACAATTTAAATCCGTGTTTACTCAAATAGCCGATAAAGGATTTGATGGCCAAAATCGCCACGAGAAAACCGATTATATTTCCGATTAATAAGAGGTTGATTTGTTCAGCATTCAACACAAAACCTTCCTGATAATAATCCCAGCTTTTTTTCGCCGCTGCCCCAAACATGGTGGGCACAGCGAGGAAAAATGAGAACTCAGCAGCGGTGGTACGGGAGAGTTTTTGACTCATCCCTCCTACGATGGACGCTCCACTACGGGAAACCCCGGGAATCATTGCTATACATTGGAAAAAACCAATTTTCAGCGCGGTGAGATAAGTGATTTTTTCTTCTTTTGAAGCTTTAAACCAATCATCCACTTTCAGCAGAACGAAACCTCCGAGAATGAGAGAAATTGCAACGACCAAAGGGCTTTCAAGCAATTCGTCTATCAAATCACTGAAAATTAAACCTAACACAACCGCAGGTAAGAAAGCGACGAAAAGTTTCTTGTAAAAATCCACACTTTGCACGAATCTTTTCCAATATAACACCAGCACTGAAAGGATAGTACCAAATTGAATTGCGACTGTAAAAAGTTTGGTAAATGCTTCATCGGCTATACCAAAAAACGAAGAAACAATAATCATGTGTCCTGTTGAGGAAACCGGCAAATATTCGGTTAGCCCCTCGACAATAGCCAGCACAATGGCTTCAATTGTATTCATGGGTTATTTTTTCGCCTTGTGTGGATTCAACAATATGGCGTAAACTTCAATTCCGAAACCAATCAAAACCAAAGTGGGTGCAAGTCGGATTCTGCGCCAGTTGTAGATTTCAGGATTGAAGACGTTTGGATCATCGCTTCCGCCACCGGCCATGAGGATAAAACCGAGAGCAATAACGCCTAGTCCGATAAGCATAAACTTATAGTTTTGCCGGTGGAAGATAAATTCTTGGTCTTCGTTTTTTGTGGGGTTGCTCATGGACATTTTTTGATTTGATCAAGAAAAAAGAGGAGGTTTCTGTTCATTTTTTTTATTATTATGAACCGAACAAAGATATAAAAAAACACATAAGTTGAATACGGGAAGTATTTAAGTTTCCCATTGCGGCAAGGTATTGACCGGCGCTATCACCACATCATAAATTTTCCAATTAAAATCCCGAATTTTCGGAATGTTTTTTTGGCAAGCTTTTGGGATATCTGTTCCCGGTTTGAAGACGATAGCTACTTCTCCAAAGTACACTTGTCCGTGTTCCCGGAAACGAACACTTGCTTTTTCAACTTCGGGCCATTGGGTGACAAAATCACGAACCTTTTCCACCAATTCGTCTTTTTTATCATCGGTTAAATGTGCGGGATGACGATCCATCAAATCCAAAATTGCGGTTTTGGTTCGTGTAATTCCATCTTTAAGAATGGAGAATGATATTAGGATTGCAGCTGCAGCATCCATCCACCAAAATCCAAATCCAATTCCCAAGATTCCTATAATTGCTGCAAAAGCAGTCATATAATCCGCTTTTTGTGCCGCTGCATCGGTGTGCAAAAGTTTATTGTGCAATTTATGGGCAAGGGGCAATTTTTTTCGACCGATAATCATCGCCGGAATCGCACTGTACAAAAGAACGAGCATCATCGGCCAGCCCATCCAAATTTGTTTTCCAAAAAGAAAGAAACTTCCGATTGTCGGTCTGTCTGCGTTAAATAAAGCTGAAGCCGAATCGAAGAGAAGAAAAATCCCCATCCCCAGAAGCGCCACCGATCCGGCCAGAAAAACTATGCTGAAAACCCGGTGATATCCATAAGGAAAATCTGCATTGGGAGGTTTGTCATAATAATTTGAAGCAATCAAAAATAAGATTGCCGGAATTAGGCTCAGCACATCTTCCAACCATGCCGTTTTCATGGCTTGAGAAGTTCCCATGACCAAATACATCAGTAAAGTGACGCTCAAAAGATAGCCCAAAGTGAACCACTCCAGTTTTCGCGCTTTTTTCATTACTCCTTGAAGCTTTGCCGGCAATTCAAATTGATCAACTCCTTTCATGATTTTTTGGATTTAAAAAGGAAACCTTCGAGTGCAAAAAGCAAATGATTTTCGCCTTTCGCTATCAGTATTACGTGTTTTTTATCGTAGGGTTTCGAAAGTCCCGTCTTTTTACTCCACAGTGTTTTTTTATCAAATCCGCCGATAAGCAGATGCAATTCGTGTTTTTCTAATTTCTCAATGAGTTGGCTTTCCGAGGCTGAAACAAAATTCACTGTCAGGTTATTTTCATGCGCAAATTGTTTAATCAATTCTATTTCGCTGCCGGAAAAATTTCCGTTTTCCAATTCGGTGAAAGGAGGATGGATGCTCACTCCCACCTGTAGGCCGGAATTTTTGGCTTTTTCAAAAGAATCTGCAGCATCACGTGGAAAATCGTTGCAAGCGAATATCAAAAAAAGGAATACGAGTATGAGTATTGGTTTCATTATGCAAAAAAATCTATCTTTTCTTTGCTAAGTTAAATCAAAAAAACTTTCAGTTGAATCCACAAAAAGGATTACAACAAAAATTTAATAATTTTTAAATTTTATTTATACAAAATACTTACTTTTACCCGAAGCTTGTGTAATAAAAAATAAACTTTTAAAAGCTGCAATATGGAAAATACAGTACAAACTCCACCCCCGAATCAAAAACCTCCAAAAACATGGTTGGCCGAATCTATTTTGGTTACTTTATTTTGTTTCTGGCCGTTAGGAATTCCTGCAATAGTATATGCGGCAAAGGTAGAATCCCGTTTTTTTGCGGGACGAATCGAAGAAGCAGAACATGCATCACGCGAAGCCGGAAAATGGACAAAACTATCTTTTTGGATAGCTATCGCCTTGTGGGTAATTTTCGGTTTATTGATGCTTTTAGGAGTGGTGGGAGCTATTTGGGAAAATGAAGCTTTTTAAATGGGTGCTGATTTTTTCAGCGTTTATCGGTTTTATTTTTTTATATAAAGAATACAATCCTTCAACGGCCGGTTTTTTTCCGGCCTGTCCGTTTTATTCCCTCACCGGATTTCAATGTCCGGGGTGTGGTTCGCAGCGAGCTGTACATTATTTACTGAATTTTGAAATCGGGAAAGCCCTCACACAAAACGCGTTATTGGTGTTGTCAATTCCCTATTTAATAACAGGATTTGTATTCGATAATCTCAAAAATCCTTCTTCGAAAACCCTGAAATGGAGAAGAGTGTTTTTTGGTACAAAAGCTATTTGGATAGTGCTAAGCGTAATAATTGCTTTCTGGATTTTGAGAAATGTGGTATAAAGTTTTATTTCATTCGATTATAAATCGGCAATAAAATAAATGAAAGTCCCCCCGCCACGAGGTTCAATAAAGTTTGTGAGCCCCAGACTATCCATCCGAATGCTTCTCCGGATTGTTTATCTATTCCAAAAAGAAGCAGAATTGCTCCCAGGGCAACCGGATAAACTCCAAGTCCGCCGTTGGTTAAGGTAATGGCAAATGAACCCACCACAAAAGCCACCATTACCGCTCCAAAAGGAAGCTCAGAGGTTGAGGGAATGGCAAAAATCACAACATAAAACATGAGCACATACAGCACCCAAATCAAAACCGTATAAAAGATAAATTCCTTTTTCCGTTTCATTTTCACGATGCTTTTCATGCCTTCTAAAATTCCTACTGCAAAATCACGGATTTTTACAAGGAATTTATTTTGAGACTTTCGAAGCAATTTGACGAAAAACAGTCCGAGAATTGTCAATATTAATAAAATCCCGATGGACAAAAAGGGGTTTACCTCATTCACTTTAAACCAGGTAATCAAATCATCGGCTTGGATAAGCAAGCTTATTCCCACGACCAACAGCAACATACACAAATCGGCGATGCGTTCGGAAATTATGGTTCCTAAGCTTTTTTCGAAAGGAATTTTTTCATAAGTGGTTAAAGTTGCAGCGCGCAAAAATTCTCCTGAACGGGGAACGCCCAAATTTGCCACATATCCGATAAGCACTGCCATGACCCGATTGGTAAAAGACGGTCTGTAGTGCATTGGTTCCAAAAGGAATTTCCAACGATAACCTCTCAACAGATGAGAAGCCAATCCTAAAACAAGCGACAAGCCCACCCAAAAATGATTGGCTCCGCTGATGTGTTCCCACAATTTTTGACGTTCTTGGGGAGTGGCAGCACCAATGGAATACCACACAAAAAAAGCCCCTAACGCCAAGGGAATTATGGTTTTTAAGATTTTGACGCTACGCTTTTTCAATGTAAATGAGAAATTTGAGATATGAGCTTATCCCTTCACTTCAGCAGATTGGTTTTTTCATCGGGAAATAAAACGGCAGGTTTAAAATTCTTTGCCTCTTCCACTGACATCATGGCATAAGTGATTAAAATCAACGTGTCTCCTTTAGATACTTTTCTTGCGGCAGCACCATTCAAGGTAATTTCACCACTGTTTCTCGGACCGGGAATGACGTAAGTTTCCAATCGCTCGCCATTGTCGTTATTGACCACCTGAATTTTTTCGCCTTCTACAATATTGGCTGCGTCCATCAAATCCTCATCAATAGTGATACTACCGATATAATTCAAATCGGCTCCCGTGACTTTCACACGGTGAATTTTTGATTTAACTACGTGAATCAACATGCTAATTTTACTGATTTTTTTAAAGGGCAAGATTATCGATTAGCCTAACGTTTCCCAGCTTTGCCGCCACAAAAGCACGATACTTTCGTCCCGGTTTTTTTTCAGCTGTCGGCTTTAATGTTTCCTCATCGGCAATTTCGAAATATTCCAATTCAAAATGTGGGTTCTGTGCGAATTCGCCTCGTGCCCATTCGGCTACAAAAGTAGCATTTTTTGTGCCAAACAATGTTCTTGTTTTTTGCAAGGTTTGATAGATAAAACCGGCTTCTTCCCATTGATTTTTAGTGAGCAACTGATTGCGAGAACTCATGGCCAACCCATTTTTCTCACGAGAAATCGGACAAGCGATAATTTCAACAGGTTGTCCGGTGATTTCCACAAGTTTTTTCACGATTTGCAGTTGTTGAAAATCTTTTTCCCCAAAAAAAGCTTTCTCGGGTTTGATGATGTCAAAAAACAATTCTAAAACTGTTCCGACCCCATCAAAATGTCCGGGTCGATATTTTCCTTCCATCGCTTCGGAAATCAATCCGAAATCAAAATGTTTGGATTTTATATTACCCTCATATAATTCTCCGGCACCCGGGGAAAAAATAATGATTTCAGGAAAATTCTCCTCAAGAAGCTTGGCGTCTTTCTCAAGATCTCGGGGATATTTTTCCAAATCGGCCTTCTTGTCAAATTGAGTAGGATTCACAAATATACTAATCACTACCTTGTCGCATTCACAAAAAGCTTTTTCCACAAGCGAGAGATGACCTTGATGTAAGGCGCCCATGGTGGGGACAAAACCAAGTACTTCTCCTTGTTCTCTTATTGAAGAAAGCAGGCGTATTAATTCGGCTTTTTGGCTGGTTTTTTGCACTTTAATCTAAAATTAACGGGGCACAAAACTAAGATAATACCTTTAAATTGCGCTATTTTTCGTAATTTTGCATGTTTTTTATCGTTATATTCAATCACAAAGCAGAGAAAATGAAGGACAAACGCATATTGTACGTGTCTTCCGAAGTCGTTCCTTACTTACCCGAAACCGAGATTTCATCTATGTCGTTTGATGCGCCGCAGATGGTGAACAGCCTTGGCGGGCAGATACGTATTTTTATGCCCCGCTATGGAAATATCAATGAACGCAGGCATCAGTTGCACGAAGTAATCCGCCTCTCGGGAATGAACCTCGTTGTTAATGATTTGGATATGCCGCTAATCATCAAAGTGGCCTCCATACCGCGTGAGCGTATGCAAGTTTATTTTATCGATAATGAAGATTATTTTAAACGAAAAGCCACACTCACCGATGAGGAAGGAAATCTTTTTGAAGACAATGATGAACGGGCAATCTTCTTTGCAAAAGGAGTAATTGAAACCGTGAAAAAACTCAACTGGGCCCCGGATATTATTCATATCCACGGTTGGCTGGCTTCGTTATTGCCTTTATATATGCGAAATTATTATGGCAACGAGCCTCTTTTCAATAAATCTAAAATCGTAACCTCCATTTATTCCGCCGGATATGAAGGTTCGCTCAATCCCGAGTTGAAAGAAAAAATCCTTTTTGACGGTTTGGAAGAAAAAGACCTCACCCATCTTGACAATCCGACCTATGAAAACCTGATGAAATCTGCGATAGATAATTCGGATGCACTCATAAAAGGAAGCAGTATTATCCCCGAGCAAATCGAAACTTATTTGGAAAAAACGGAGAAACCCGTATTGGAATACGTTCCAAAATCGGATTTTGCCCAAAAATATCAGGATTTTTACTTAATGGAGGTTTTAAAGGAAGAAGAAAAAATCGACAATGATTAAAAAGAAATTACTGAGGAAGGCTGCAACCGTCTTGTTTGCCGGGGCTTTCCTACTTGCCTGTGAAGATGATTTCAGCGAAATAGGAACCGGCATTATCGGCGATCCGGAATTTGACGGAGAGCCTTTTACCGAAGTGCAAATTGCCGCTTACAGCCAAAAAATCGAGGCTGTGCAGACCAACGCTTTACCTCAATATCTTCTCGGTGCATACCAAGATCCGGTTTACGGGCTTTCAGAAGCGAGTATATTGACTCAACTCTCACTTTCCTCTCCTAATCCCGATTTTGGAAATAATCCGGTGTTGGACAGCGTGGTTTTGGTATTGCCTTACTATAGCAGGGTTATAGAACAAACCACCGAGGAAACCACTTATGAATTGGATTCGATTTATGGAAGCGGCCCTTTTAAACTTTCTGTTTATGAATCCAATTATTTTCTGCGAGATTTGGATCCTGACACAGGATTTGAGGACGATCAATTGTATTTTTCCAATCAAAAATCAGAATTCGAAGCCAATCTTGGACCTTTTTTAGAGGAAAGAAATCTCGCTCCCGATTCTAGGGAAAAAATACTTTTACAACCGGATGATACTTTACGCGTAGCTCCGAGGGTGCGTGTTCACCTTCCCGTAGATTTTTTTCAGCAAAAAGTCCTTGATCAACAAGGAACACAGGCACTTTTGAGCTCAGCAAATTTTAAAAGTTATTTCCGCGGGCTTTATCTTAAAGCTGAAGCCATTGATGGAAAAGGTTTTATGGGAGCTTTCAATTTATCAGCAGAAACGGCCGGAGTACTTTTGTATTACACTACTACCGTTGAAGGTGCAGATGGCGAAAATATCGAAGGGAATGCCGTATATAAGCTAACTTTTGAAGGAAATAACGTAAATGTATTTGACAATAATTTTCAAATCGATCTTTCTAATCAAGATAAAGCTAACGGAGAAGAAAAACTTTATCTAAAAGGTGGGGAAGGTTCGATGGCTATTATAGAACTTTTTAGCGGACCCGACAGTGATGGAGACGGTGCCTCGGATTTGTTGGAAGAACTTCGCGAGAAAAATTGGTTGATTAACGAGGCTAATTTGATTTTTTATGTCGATGAAAGTCTTGTCGCCGATGATGAAAAACAACCGGAACGTCTGTTCATATACAACCTTGATGAAAACAGCGTTCTTCTGGATTATAATTTTGATTTTAGTGCAAATAAAAATGACCCCCTCAATTCAAGGACTATACATTTGGGAAGACTTCAAACGGATAAAAATGGCAACCGATATTATAAAATTCGGTTGACGGGACATATCCGGGAGATTCTAAACCACGATTCCACCAATATTAAATTGGGATTAGGTGTTTCCTCCAACGTTGAGGTCACTTCCCTAATGCGATTAAAAGATGCCGAAGAGGAAGTAGTTTCTGCCATTTCAGCCACCTCAGTAACCACCCCCGAGGGAACTGTACTGTATGGAAACACTGCTTCCGATGAAAAGAAAAAACTTCAACTGAAAATATATTTCACTAAACCCAAATAAATTATGTGTGGAATTGTAGGGTACATTGGAAATCGCGAAGCTTATCCCATCATCATGAAAGGTTTGCAACGCCTGGAATATCGCGGATATGACAGTGCCGGGATTGCCCTTTATAACGGCAGCCTCAGGGTTTGCAAAACCAAGGGAAAAGTTCAGGATTTAAAGACTAAAGCGGAGAGCGAAATTCCTTTGGAAGGAAAACTGGGCATTGGCCACACGCGTTGGGCAACCCATGGTATTCCCAATGAAATTAATGCCCACCCACACTTATCCAATTCGGGAAATCTGGTCATTATTCATAATGGGATTATAGAAAATTATGAACCCCTCAAAAAAACACTTATCCAAAGAGGCTACAATTTTGTTTCGGATACGGATACTGAAGTTTTGGTAAACCTTATTGAGGATGTAAAAACCAAGGAAAACGTTAAGTTGGGAAAAGCCGTTCAAATTGCTTTAAACCAAACTATCGGCGCTTATGCTATTGCTGTTTTTGATAAAGAAAAGCCCAATGAAATCGTAGTGGCAAGACTCGGAAGTCCACTTGCAATCGGAGTGGGAGACGACGAATATTTTATCGCCTCCGATGCTTCTCCTTTTATCGAATACACCAAAAATGCTATTTATCTCGAAGATGGCGAAATGGCTGTTATTAGAAAAGAAAAAGGAGTCAAAATCAGAAAAATAAAAGATGACTCCATGGTGGATCCTTACGTTCAGGAACTTCAATTGAATCTGGAAGAAATTGAAAAAGGAGGGTATGACCACTTTATGCTTAAGGAAATTTATGAACAACCCAGTGCAATCACCGACACCTACCGCGGGAGAATGTTGGTGGATCAGGGTATGATTCGTATGGCCGGAATCGATGATAATCTGGATAAATTTCTAAATGCAAAAAGGATAATCATCGTGGCTTGTGGAACTTCCTGGCACGCAGGACTGGTGGCCGAATATATCTTTGAAGATTTGGCGCGCATTCCTGTGGAAGTGGAATACGCTTCTGAATTTCGTTACCGCAATCCGGTTATCCACCGCGACGATGTGGTAATCGCTATTTCACAAAGTGGGGAAACTGCTGATACGCTTGCGGCCATAAAACTCGCCAAGGAAAAAAGAGCTTTTGTGTTTGGAGTGTGCAATGTAGTGGGCTCATCAATTTCACGAGAAACCCATGCCGGGGCATACACCCATGCTGGCCCTGAAATTGGAGTTGCTTCCACAAAAGCTTTTACCACACAAATTACCGTTCTTGCCTTGATTGCTTTGAAACTCGCCAAGCAAAAAGGAGAAATTTCGGTTGGGGATTTCCACTATCATTTACAGGAATTGGATCTTATTCCCGGAAAGGTAAAAAAAGCCCTCGATTCCAACGAGCATATCAAAAAGGTTGCTGAGAAATATAAAGATGCTGCCAATTTCCTTTATTTAGGAAGAGGTTCAAATTTTCCCGTGGCTTTAGAAGGCGCCCTGAAATTGAAAGAAATCTCATATATCCATGCCGAAGGATATCCTGCTGCAGAAATGAAGCACGGTCCGATTGCCTTGATTGATGAGCAAATGCCCGTAGTGGTTATCGCCACTAAAAAAGGACATTACGAAAAAGTAATCAGCAATATTCAGGAAATCAAATCCCGAAACGGAAAAATTATCGGAATCGTGACGGAAGGCGATGATAGTGTTCGGGAAATGGCCGATTATGTGATCGAAGTTCCGGACACATTAGAAACACTGACTCCTTTACTCACCACAATTCCCTTACAATTATTATCCTATCATATTGCAGTAATGCTCGGTAAGAATGTGGATCAACCCCGGAATCTTGCAAAATCGGTTACCGTGGAATAATTTCTTGATTTCGAAAAGAAGAATATGAAAATTGCCTTATCGGATTAAAGAAAAGTGACCTCTGACCACGCGGTTATCAATTTCCAGAGTAAACCAATAATCATCAGCAGGGAGTTTTTTCCCGTTGTAATTTCCATTCCATCTGTTTGAATCGCCAACGAGTTTTCCATATCGGTTGAAGATTCTGATTTTTGCTCCGGGTTTATAAGATAAATAAGGAATCGCCCACACATCATTGAATCCATCGCCATTAGGCGTGAAAAAATTCGGATAGTCGAGGACAATTACTTCTTCGCTCAGGCTGCCACAGTTTTTTTTATCTTTGATGTGAACGAGATAAACCCCGGGAGTTAGCCCCTCAAATTTATTATCACTGCTGTAATTTTCTCCATCGATTGAAAATTCATACTCCTCAAGATTTTCCATTTTTATTTCGATGGCATTTTTTTCTCCGTTAAAATCCACGATTTCTATAGAATATATGATTTCGGGAATCGGCACTACTTTTATGGTAAAGGATGTGATATCCGATCCAAAGCAAGGATCTACACTATCCAACCTCGCCCAAATAGTTTGCTCCTGATAGGCTTTTTCATTTTGATAAATCTCGCTTAACGGATTAGTCTGTGTTTCGGCATCTTCTAAGGAAGTAAAGTACTTCACAGTAGTGGCTGTAATTCCGTTTTGAATGAGTGCAGTATTTTCTGAAAGATGGAATTCTCGAATTCCATTTCCGTGGATATCACAAAGAAAAAGATTATTGGGTTTCCCGGCAAATAAAGGTTTGTCTCCCACTTCAATTAAAAAATTTCCTGTGTTATAACAGCCCGTCTCAGTATTAGTCATTCTAAAATGAATAATCTGCGGATTTCCTTTATTCGAATAATTTTGAGGATTTACAATCGGATTGTCTCCCACAATGGCATCATTTAAACTTTCATGAAAGCTCAAAACCACATGGGCTTGATTGGCAATAAGTGCAGTATTATTTTCCGTAAGATCAAAGACAACGGATTGATCCTCTATTCCATCGTCATCGCATTTTACCTGATTTAGAGATAAATTAGGATCAATGACCGGAATATCATAAAACTCTGCGGTACCGGTCCATTCGATAGAAAAATCACTGGAACCTATCGGGCGGTCAATCACCAAATAATATTTGTCTCCGGCTTGTACGTTCAACCATTTCACAAAATTATTCCCGTCAGGGCCGGGGCCTTCCGAAATATCAGTTTCGCTACTGTTCATCCCCGTATGATTATTGGAAGAACCGGCAGCAGCAGGATTAGTGGTAGAACAACGAATGGCATGTCCTAAACTGCTACAATCTTGATTCGGACCGAAAATAAAAAAATCAAAATCAACCGTTATAGAAGTATTATCGGGAATCAATTTAAAACCCAAACTTCCTCCGGTTTTTATGGGAAGTTCGAGCCACAAACTATTATGCTCCATGCTATTACAAGAATTATTACTACTTAGTTCCTGAACCCCCACTCCGGAAGCTGACAAATTTTTATAATTGGAATTTCCGCAAATAATTATCGCATCGATACAATCATTTTGAGAATAACCTGTGACAAAAAACAGAAAAGCCAAGAAGCTCAGGAAAGAAAATTTCATAATTGCTAGGTAGAGATTTAAATAGTTTTTAAAATTAACATTTTTTTTATTTTTCAAGCTATAATTTCCGGATGATTTTTCTTGAAAATAGCACACGGAAGAAATGCTTTTCTCATCATTTTATAAAAACCTGAAAATAAGTCATTTATGCGGTAAATTGAAAAAAACCTTTTCCCCTAAATTTTTAGCTTTTTTAGGGGTGATTTATAAGGTAAAATATATTATCTTCGCGCCCTGAAACACAAGTTGTTTTTCAGGTATAAAAATCAAACAAAAGCATAGGTACAATGGCGCAAACCACAGGTAAAGTTGCCCAGATCATCGGCCCGGTTGTCGATGTTGAATTCGACACGGCAGATGCTCAATTGCCGAAAATCTACGATTCCCTTGAAATCACCAAGGAAGATGGTTCAAAATTGGTTTTGGAAGTTCAATCGCATATTGGTGAAAACACCGTTCGCACGATCTCCATGGATTCCACCGACGGTCTTAGCCGCGGCACAGAGGTTCACGCAACGGGAGCTCCTATCCAAATGCCTATTGGCTCGGATGTGTATGGCCGCCTCTTCAACGTGATTGGAGATTCCATCGACGGGTTGGGCAATTTGCCAAAAGCCGGAAAAGACGGTTTGCCCATCCACCGTCAAGCTCCGGAATTTGAAGATCTTTCTGTTTCAACCGAAGTACTTTACACCGGGATTAAAGTTATCGATTTGATTGAGCCTTACGCAAAAGGTGGAAAAATCGGTTTGTTCGGTGGTGCGGGAGTTGGAAAAACCGTATTGATTCAAGAATTGATTAACAACATCGCTAAAGGTCACGGTGGACTTTCTGTTTTTGCCGGTGTTGGCGAGCGTACTCGTGAAGGAAATGACCTGCTCCGCGAGATGTTGGAATCAGGCATTATCAAATATGGCGACGATTTCATGCATTCTATGGAAGAAGGCGGTTGGGATTTGACCAAGGTCGATAAAACTGCCTTGAAAGAATCCAAAGCAACCTTTGTGTTCGGACAGATGAACGAACCGCCGGGAGCACGTGCTCGTGTTGCGCTTTCGGGACTTACCATTGCCGAATTCTTCCGAGATGGAGCCGGGGAAGGACAAGGAAAAGACGTACTTTTCTTTATTGATAATATTTTCCGATTTACCCAAGCCGGTTCTGAGGTGTCTGCACTTTTGGGAAGGATGCCTTCTGCGGTGGGTTATCAACCTACCTTGGCCACAGAAATGGGTGCCATGCAAGAGCGAATTACTTCCACAAAAAACGGTTCGATTACCTCCGTTCAGGCAGTTTATGTTCCTGCGGATGACTTGACCGACCCTGCTCCGGCAACCACTTTTGCTCACTTGGATGCCACAACCGTACTTTCCCGTAAAATTGCGGAATTAGGAATTTATCCCGCAGTGGATCCCCTAGATTCCACTTCACGGATTTTGGCTCCTGAAATCTTAGGAAAAGAACACTACGAATGCGCACAACGTGTAAAAGAATTGTTGCAGCGCTATAAAGAACTTCAAGACATCATCGCGATTTTGGGGATGGAAGAACTTTCAGAGGAAGATAAACTTGCCGTGGGACGTGCCCGTCGTGTTCAGCGTTTCTTGTCGCAGCCTTTCCATGTGGCGGAACAATTTACCGGTATTCCCGGAGTGTTGGTGGATATCAAAGATACCATCAAAGGTTTTAACATGATTATGGATGGCGAATTGGATAAATATCCCGAAGCTGCTTTCAACCTAAAAGGAACTATCGAGGAAGCTATTGAAGCCGGAGA
>CAYPGZ010000033.1:0-21926 GCA_964410335.1 uncultured Flavobacteriaceae bacterium
AAAAATGAAACTGGCAATTCAAATTGTGCTTTGGCTCGTAGCAGGGGTATTGGTTTATCTGATTTATGATTCCATCAATGGCCCCATCAAATTCAACAAATTAAAAGAAGAACGTTATGCCAAAGTGATCGAACGCATGAAAGACATCCGCGATGCAGAACTTGCTTACAAAGATGTTACCGGACGCTTCACCGGTAGTTTTGAAGAATTAATCGCATTTATCGATACCGCCCAATTTACGATCACACAACGTCGTGACACCACTGTGTTGGATGTGGAAATGACTAAAGCCTACGGAGTGGATCAATATAAAGAGCTGGTGCTTATCGACACGCTTGGTTATCGCTCTGTAAAGGATTCACTTTTCAAAGAATCCGAAAGTTATAGAGAAATGATGTGGGTTCCCACAACCAACAAAACCGAGAAATTTGAACTCGATGCAGGTTTTATCACCAAAAGCAACAACAAAATTCCGGTTTTTGAGGCCAAAGTCGCCAAAGAGGTTATTTTGAAAGACCAACCTCAAGAACTCGTGATGCAAGAAAAACAAATAGTTTCCGCAGATGCAGTTAATGGCGAATACATCAGAGTAGGATCCATGGAAGAAATCGATACTAACGGAAACTGGCCGTCATTTTATGAAGGCGCCAAAAAATAAACATCCACAACCCCATAAGCATTTGTCCATCTTGGTCTCCCAAGATGGGCTTTCTTTTTGTTTTAAGGAAGAAATTTCCGAAACCAACCCGACTTCGGATGAAAAAATAAAAGTTTATAACACCAGTTTCGACAAGCCCCTTTCTCCGGAAGAAATCCTCGAAAAAATACGCTTTTTTATTAAAGAAAAAATAGCAGATATGCCTCAGCCGGAAAAGGTGCTTGTGGTTTTTTCCAATAATTTATACAGTTTTGTTCCCGAAGCTTATTTCGACGAAAAACACCTTCCTGATTATCTGAAATTTAATGTCAAAATCCTCGAAACTGATTTTATCGCCCACGACGATCTGGAAAAAGGACTAAAAAACGTGTATGTTCCATATGCCAATATCAACAACTATTTCTTTGATGTTTTCGGCGCTTTTGAATATCGACATGCCACGAGCATTTTGGTGGAAAATCTTTTGAAAAAAAATCCATCGGGAAAAGAAAAACTCTATGTGCATGTAGGAAAAAGCCATTTTGATTTGATAGCTATTGAGGCTGAAAAACTGCAACTTTGCAACACTTTTTTTTATGAAACACCCGAAGATTTTCTTTATTATCTTCTCTTTACCGCACAACAATTGAAATGGAATCCCGAAACCTTGAGCTTGAAATTTTTAGGAAACATTTCCAAAGATTCCAAAGAATACGAACTTTCCTATAAATATATTCGCCACTGTGATTTTTTGGAAAACAGCAAAGATTTTGTTTTGATGAATTCATAGCTTTCAAAACTATCCGGTTTCGAATAATATTTTTTTCATGAGAATAATTTCCGGAAAATATAAAGGTCGAAGGCTTCAGGCTCCAAAAAAACTTCCTGTACGCCCCACCACAGATCGTGCAAAAGAAGGACTGTTCAATATTCTGGGAAATCGTATGCATTTTTCTGAAATCAGCGTTTTGGATTTGTTTTCGGGAACAGGAAATATGGCTTACGAATTTGCCTCGCGTGGTGTGAAAAAAATCACTGCAATCGACAAAAACCGAGATTGTGCCCACTTTATAGAAAAGACTTCCACCGCCTTGGAAATGGGAATATTCACGGTAAAAGCTGATGTGTTCAATTTCTTGGAAAAAAATATCGAATCCTATGAGCTCATTTTTGCCGATCCTCCCTATAATTTTAATATAGGAGAACTCACAAAAATTGTGGATTTGTGCAGAGAAAATTCCGTGTTAGCTCCGGACGGAATTTTGATTATCGAGCATACCACTCAAATCGATATGTCGAATGTTTCCGGATTTACAGAAAAAAGAAAATACGGAAGTTCTGTTTTTTCTTTTTTCACATTTCAAACGCCTGTTCTCGACTAAAGCGCAAAAAAAGAAGAAAAAAACAGACCTATAAGCCGGATTCTGTTCTCCCGTTTGTGGCGGGAACCCCTATCATTTATCTGGAATTTTTGTTACCAAAAATTTCTAGCTGCCTACCCGCCGGCATGGGGCGGACGACCCGCCGGCATACATGGCATTGCACCGCATAGAGTTTACCTGATTTCACTACAGCCGAACTGTACTTGCTTTCTGTTGCACTGGTCCTACCCCAACAAGTTGGAGACGACGGCCGTTAGCCGCTATGCTGTCCTGTGGTGTCCGGACTTTCCTCCCCTTTTCAATCTGAAAAGGAACGATAGAGCAGTCTGCTTTTTAAATATTCTGTCTGTATCTATATGTGATTTTAAACCTAAAATACCCTTAGGATTAATAATTAGTCGTTACAATCCAAAAATACTTCCAAAAAATCACGGTACAAAAATACAATAAGATATGGGTCGATTATAAGATAATGCATAAGCCTTCTTAGCAGGTTTTTTTTATCTTTGTTCCCCAATCGTTTTTCCATGGAACATTTTGTCGTATCGGCTCGAAAATACCGCCCACAAACCTTCGAGGATGTGGTAGGGCAACAGGCCATTACCAACACTTTGTTGCATGCCATCCAAAACAACCACCTCGCTCAGGCTTTGTTATTCACCGGGCCGCGCGGAGTTGGAAAAACCACTTGTGCCCGGATTTTGGCCAAAAGAATCAACCAATCCGAGGACACCAAAAAAGATGAGGATTTTGCTTTCAATATTTTTGAGTTAGATGCTGCTTCCAATAATTCGGTGGACGACATCCGAAGTTTGATTGATCAAGTGAGAATCCCGCCACAAATCGGAAAATACAAAGTCTATATTATCGATGAGGTGCACATGCTTTCGACATCGGCTTTCAATGCTTTTTTGAAAACCTTGGAAGAACCTCCCAAGCATGCCATTTTTATCCTCGCCACCACCGAAAAGCATAAAATAATTCCCACCATTTTATCGCGTTGCCAGATATTTGATTTTAAACGTATTGGGGTTTCCGATATAAAAAAATACCTAAAAAAAATCACCGAAAAGCAAGGAGTGAATGCTGAGGATGATGCCTTGCACATCATCGCACAAAAAGCAGATGGCGCCTTGCGCGATGCCTTATCGATTTATGATCGGGTGGTGAGTTATAGCGGAAAGGAACTTACCCGAAAAGCCGTTGCAGAGAACCTGAATGTGCTGGATTATGAAACGTATTTTATTTCCACGGATTTAATTCTTCAAAACAACATTCCCGAATTGTTGGTGGAATACAATGAAATTCTTTCCCGCGGCTTTGACGGACAACACTATATCGCAGGCCTCGCTTCTCATTTTCGAGATTTATTAGTCTGCAAAAATCAGAATACCATTGATTTGCTGGAAGTTGGTGAAGACACCAAATCGCGATATTTCGAACAATCGCAACAAACCTCTCCCGAATTTCTCTTGCGCGGAATCGAATTAGCCAATGAATGTGATTTTAAATATAAAAACAGTCGAAATCAACGCCTGTTGGTGGAACTCTGCCTGATGCAACTCGCCTCTATCACTTTCGATGGAGAAAAAAAAAAGCATGAACCTTTCATAATCCCCGCTTCTCATTTTAAAATTAATGGAGATTCCAAAAAGGATGAAAAAGTTTCTCCTGCGAACAAAGCAAATGCCGTAGCGGCAGAATCTCCTGCTGTAAATCTTAGAGAGAGAGATAGTGTAAAAGAGGAAAAAACCGATAAAAAACCGGAATCTTCCGCCGAGGAAACCGCCATAGAAAAAGCTCCGATTCCCACCCGGTTACGCGACAAAAAAACTTCGGGACTTTCTTTAAAAAGCATTCGTGAAAAACGTGAAATGTTGGCCAGGCAACAGGAGGTTTATGGCGCGACACAAGTAGAAGCCAATGAGGAATATTCCGAGGTGCAAGTGCAAAATGCGTGGAATGAATATGCAAAGCATCTTAAAAATCACGGAAATAAAATACTGGCTTCCATTCTGGAAACCGATTTGCCCAAAGTTTCTGACGGAAAAATTCATTTGACCATGCCCAACCATACCATGAAATTGGATTTGGAAAAATCAGAGGGAGCCTTGCTGAATTTTATCAGAAGAAAAATAAAAAATTCCCATATTCAACTGGAAATCAAAGTAGATGAAACCGCAGAAAAAAAATATGCCTTTACCGCTCGTGAAAAATATGAAAAATTAAAAGAGAAAAATCCATTATTGGAAAAACTCAGAAAGACTTTCGATTTGGATGTATGATAGATCGCGAAACTTTACAAGAACAATGCTGAAAAGAACGGTCAGCTCAGATAAAAATACAATAAAAAAACATAAATTTTCAATCAACCAATGTTAGGTTTAAAACTTCCAACCGATCCGCGCTGGGCGGATATTGCAGAAAAAAATATCGAAGAAATTCTTACCGATCATGCCTACTGCGAGCAGAAAGCAGCTTCTACGGCAATCTCTTTAATTATTACCTATCCTGAACTGACAGAATTGGTGCAAGCCATGACCGATTTAGCTCAAGAAGAAATGAGTCATTTTAAAATGGTTCACGATAAAATTACGGAACGCGGACTGGTTTTAGGTCATGGTCAAAAGGATGAATATGTGCTGGATTTGATGAAGTTTTTTCCCAAAGGAGGCTCCCGCAAGGATCAACTGGTTCATCGACTACTGTATGCGGCCCTAATTGAAGCCAGAAGCTGCGAGCGTTTTCGATTGTTATCCGAAAAGTTGGAAGATGAAAAATTACGAAAGTTTTACCGGAAACTGATGATTAGTGAAGCCAATCACTATACGATGTTCCTTAATTTTGCACGAAAATACGGCAACCGAAAAGCAGTCGATGAAAAGTGGAAATCCTTACTCCAATACGAAGCAGAGCTGATGAAAAATCTCGGAAAAAAAGAAAGTATTCACGGCTAAAAAACCGTTTTTTAAACTCCTTCCTTAAGTTCTGCGGGATCTTCCACGTCGCTGGATTCCAACGATGCTAAATAACGCTCCGCATCCAAAGCAGCCATACAGCCGGTGCCGGCTGCGGTTACCGCTTGGCGATATTCTTTATCCTGAACATCCCCTGCCGCAAAGACTCCGGGAATATTAGTTTTTGTAGATTTTCCTTTGGTGATAAGATATCCTGCTTCGTCCATATCCAAAATCCCCTTAAAGATATCGGTGTTGGGTTTATGACCAATCGCAATAAACAAACCGGTAATCGCGATGGTTTCCTTCTCCCCTGTTTGGTTATTGACCATTCGTAATCCTTCCACAACCTGATCTCCCAAAACCTCATCGATTTCCGTATTATAACGCAAATCAATATTTTTACAGGCATTTACTCGATGTTGCATGGCTTTTGAAGCGCGCATTTCATCACGTCGTACCAGCATAGTTACTTTTCTACAGATATTGGCCAAATAAGTGGCTTCTTCAGCAGCAGTATCTCCTCCTCCTACAATTGCCACATCCTGGCCTTTATAGAAAAATCCATCACAAACGGCACAAGCGGAAACTCCTCCTCCACGAAGCCGTTGCTCGCTCGGAAGCCCCAAATACTTTGCAGTGGCTCCCGTGGAAATAATCACGGTTTCTGCTTCTATCCACTTTGCATTGTCCACACAAGCTTTATGAATATCACCGGGTTTTTTACCAAATTCAACTTCGGTTATCATTCCTATGCGCACTTCGGTTCCAAAACGTTCGGCTTGTTGCTGAAACTCCATCATCATGGCCGGACCGTCAATGCCGTTAGGATATCCGGGATAATTATCCACTTCGGTGGTGGTGGTCAACTGTCCTCCAGGTTCCATTCCGGTATATACTACAGGTTTCAAATCTGCTCTCGCAGCATAAATCGCAGCGGAATATCCGGCCGGACCGGAACCAATTATCAAGCATTTTATACGTTCGATGGAATCTGACATGGTTTTTCTGTTTATTAATTACGGCAAAAATACTAACTTTTTACAGACCTGAACCTGCTTTATTATTGCGACTTGTTATCATATCATTGTTGAAAACAATTAAAAAAAAGAGACTCACCGGGAAGGTGATGGTTAAACAATTCATTTTTGGTAAATTTGCACATCATCATACAATCGGTGATTGAAAATAAATTTGTCCGCATAAATATATACAAAGAATTTTGAAGGATTATTGCGGTTAAACCCACGCTCAATGATTGATGAAAACCTGATTCGGCAACTGACCGAAAAATATAAAAACCTGGGAGAAAACCCGGAAACTTATTTAAAAGGGCTTTTGCAGGCCAAACCTATTACCTATTGGGATTATATCCAAGTTGATACGCTTTTATCGCTTCAAAAACCCCGTACCAATTTCAAAGATGAAGAGATTTTTATCATGTATCATCAAGTGGTAGAACTGACTTTGAAATTGATGATCCACGAGGTAAAGCAGCTCACCGGGGACCACAATCCAACCGAAGAAATCTTTCTCGACAAGCTGAAACGCATGTTGCGCTATACCGATATGCTCATCACTTCTTTCGACGTCATGCGAGACGGGATGAGCTATGACGATTACAATACTTTCCGTTCCACTTTAGCACCCGCGAGCGGTTTCCAAAGCGCTCAGTTCCGGTTTTTGGAAATTTATTGCACCCCGTTGAAGAATCTTATCAATGAAGAAGGTAGAAAACGTTTGCCGGAAAATCCTTCCATCGAAAATTATTTTGAACATGTTTATTGGAAAGATGCCGGTCATGACCGAAAAACCGATACCAAAAGCCTGACGCTGCGCCTCTTTGAAGAAAAATATCTGGAAGAATTTATTCGTTTAGCCAAAAATATGCAAGGCAAAACCCTGGCCGATAAATTTGAACAAATGGAAAATCCTTCAGAGGAATTAAGGCAACAACTCAAAACATTTGATCATTTTTTTAATGTAGTGTGGCCTAAAGTACACTTGAACACTGCCCGCCATTATTTAGATAAAAAAGGAGAAAATAAAGCCGCAACCGGTGGATCGGAGTGGAAAAAATATCTGCATCCAAAATTTCAACAACGCAAGTTTTTCCCAAATGTATGGAGCGAGAAAGAGATTAAAACTTGGGGTGAAAACGATGAGGCATCACAGTTTTAAAGAGACCAAAAAGAATATCATCCTCAAAAATCAGTGATTTTGAAAATATAAACACAAAAATTGCACACTTAAATACTTTAAAATTTAATGGGATTCGGTAATTTCGCCCTCCCTTCCATTTAAAAAAAACATCAAAAAATGAGCAAATACGATATCATCGTTTTAGGTAGTGGTCCAGGGGGCTACGTTACAGCAATCCGCGCCTCGCAATTGGGATTTAAGACTGCCGTTATCGAAAAGGAAAACTTAGGCGGCGTGTGCCTAAACTGGGGTTGTATCCCTACAAAAGCCTTGTTGAAAAGTGCTGAGGTTTTTGAGTATCTTCAGCATGCCGAAGATTATGGTCTTACACTTGAAAACCCTGATAAAGATTTTGGTGCAGTCATCAAAAGAAGTAGAAATGTGGCTGAAGGCATGAGCAAAGGCGTACAGTTTTTGATGAAAAAAAATAAAATAGACGTCATCAATGGTTTTGGAAAACTGAAATCCGGGAAAAAAGTCAGTGTGAAAGATGACAAAGGAAAAACCACTGATTATGAAGCCGATCATATTATCATTGCCACCGGAGCACGTTCCCGCGAATTACCCAATTTAAAGCAAGACGGGAAAAAAGTTATCGGATATCGCGAAGCCATGACCTTGGAAAAGCAACCCAAATCCATGATTGTGGTGGGTTCCGGCGCCATTGGAGTGGAGTTCGCTCATTTTTACAATGCGCTCGGAACAGAAGTAACCATCGTAGAATATCTCCCCACTCTGGTTCCCGTGGAAGATGAAGATATTTCCAAGCAATTTGAGAAATCATTTAAAAAATCCGGAATTAAGGTAATGACCAACGCCTCCGTTGAGCGTGTTGACACCTCCGGAAAAGGCGTAAAAGCCACAGTGAAAACCAAAAAAGGAGAAGAAAATCTCGAAGCAGAAATCCTTCTTTCCGCTGTGGGCATCAAAAGCAATATCGAAAATATCGGCTTGGAGGAGTTGGCCATCAAAACCGATAAAGATAAAATCGTGGTTAACAACTGGTATCAAACCAATGTTCCCGGAATTTATGCAATTGGTGATGTGGTTTCCGGCCCTGCATTGGCGCATGTTGCTTCAGCCGAAGGAATCACTTGTGTGGAAAAAATAGCCGGAATGAATGTAGAACCCATCGATTATGGCAATGTACCGGGATGTACTTATGCTTCCCCTGAAATTGCCAGTGTGGGAATGACCGAAAAAGAAGCCAAGGAAGCCGGATATGAATTAAAAGTAGGAAAATTTCCTTTTTCAGCATCCGGAAAAGCAAGTGCCTCCGGTAAAAAAGACGGTTTTGTGAAAGTGATTTTTGATGCAAAATACGGGGAATGGCTGGGATGTCATATGATTGGTGCCGGAGTAACCGACATGATTGCCGAAGCAGTTTTGGGACGAAAACTCGAAACCACGGGTCATGAGGTTTTAAAAGCAATCCATCCCCACCCCACCATGAGCGAAGCCGTGATGGAAGCCGTGGCGGATGCTTATGGAGAAGTCATACATCTTTAAAATTTTTGAAATATCCATATCACAATCCTTTCAAGGTTTTAAACTTTGAAAGGATTTTTTTATGCAAAAAAAGAAGTTTGTATTTTTGAAGAACAGCAAAGCCTATAAATATGAAAATATATAATTATTTTTTTTTCTTTATTTTTATTCTATCCCTCTTTTCGGCCTGTAAAACTACCAAAAGTTATTATTATGATGTCAATGGGGATGAAATGACAGAAGAAGCTTTTCTCGAAAAATCACGTCAGAAGGAATATTATTTGTGGGTGAGGATGATAGAAGATAGTATAAGAGAAGTTCATTTGAAAAAACCACGATTCAAAATCTTACAAATCGATCATGATATTTTTTTAAATCAAGTGGAAAATCTTACCGGGAAAAAATTTTCCAATACCCTCACTTTTTTGATTCTTTACAAATATCGAGATGATGAGTGCATAAACAAAAACAAAGTGAACAAAATTTACCTAAAAAATAGACGTTCCTATTATAAATATTTTATAGAAAAAAAAGAGAATGAAAATTTGATACTTTTGGTATTTTATGAGAATGGAATTTTAGTTTCCAACAAAAATAAAAAAGAAAAATTCTTTTATAAAGATAAAGATAATTATTTCCGTCAAAATATTTTTAAAACTCCTGCCCTCTGCGGATCTTGGGCAATAGTAAAACCAGAAGGCAATATTTTGATTCAAAATGGGGAAAGCTCTCTGAGTTTAGCTTTAAAATTAATGGAACCTAAATATTGGTCAAAAATTTTTCCTCGTTAACCTCCCCACTCAGCAAATAGAAAGGAATTTGGACTAAAACCGGAAAACTTTGTGTAATGCAAATGAGTAAAAAAAATGAGCTTGAACTCATCCAAAATTAATCCTCCAAAAAAGCCCTTAAAGCCAATTCATAACTTTTTAATCCAAATCCAATGACTATTCCTTTTACATACGGTGCAATAAAGGATTTTTGACGCTCCTCTTCTCGGGCATACACATTGGAAATATGCACTTCCACCACAGGGGTTTTCACGGCTTTTACTGCATCTCCTATTCCTATTGAAGTGTGGGTGTAAGCCGCTGCATTCAGGATAATCCCATCGTACTTAAACCCTATTTCCTGAATTTTGTCGATTATTTCACCTTCAATATTAGATTGGAAATGTTCCACCTCTACTTGAGGATATTTCTTTCTCAATTTTTCCAAAAACTCCATAAAAGAAAGATGCCCGTAGTGCTCGGGTTCCCGTTTTCCTAATAGGTTGAGATTGGGACCGTTGATGATAATAATTTTCATGTGGTAAAGTTAATCAATTGACAAACAAATGTTTTATTTTATTCGTTTTCTTTGGTAATCAGTGATTTATAGTTAATCAATTCAAATTCAAACTTGTCTCCCGGTCTTTTTTGTGCCAAAATATCCATGCTTTTTTCCGAGAGTTGCAATATCCGTGGATATCCTCCTGTGGTCTGGCAGTCGCGCATAAGAACAATAAGCGTTCCGGAAGGAGTGAGTTGAACAGTTCCCGGAAGCACCGGACCTGTTAACATATTTTCTAAATTATTCTCCAACTTTTCCTTCAAAGGAAAAGCCATTCTGTTGGATTCTTCTGTCGGACTGAATTTTTTTTGAAATAAAATATCTTTTTGTTCATCAGAAAGCAACTGAAATTCCGGTCCGGGAAAAGCCTGAAGTCGGTTTTTGGAATATAAAAAATCCTCAAATCTAATGATTGAAAATGTGTTTTTCAGGGCTTTAAAATCATCATTCGTATTCAAAAAATCTCCTTTGCGAAGAAAAGCCTGTGGAGTAATTCCGGGATATAAACTCCTGCTTCCCAATATTTTATCAGTTTTAAAACCCCCTGAAACAGCCAAATATATCCAGTTTCCTTTCGTCACTTTCCGTAACTCTAAAACATCTTTTTTTCGAGCTATATTTATCCGGTTTATCGCAATAGAACTATTATTCAGAAAACATTCGGCTTCTAATCCGGAAATTGAAAAGCTGGTTTCTTCATAAAATCTTATGGCAGGCCCCTGAAGAAAGCATTCTAAAACAGCAGCATTTTTGGGGTTATCGAGTAAAATATTGGCAAATCTCGCCGAATAATGATCCATGGGACCACTTCCGGGAACCCCAAATCTTCCAAATCCCACTCTTCCCAAGTCCTGAATTGAGGAAGCCAAACCGGGTTTAATGATTTCAAGCCTCATAATTTCCGGTTTTTATTTGATATTTCCCCGTTTTCACTTGATGCAAAATATTTTTATGCTCTTCTCGGCATACGGGATGGAATTTAATTTTATCACCCGGCGAAAAAATACTCGGTCTTTTTTTCCTCACCTCGAACATTTCCAAAGGACAATTTCCAATTATTTGCCATCCTCCGGGAGAAGATTGAGGATAGATTCCGGTTTGATTTCCGGCTATTCCCACCGCTCCTTTTTCTACCCGTTTTCGAGGAGATTTTTTTCGAGGAAAAAACAAGCTTTTATCAAGTCCGCCGAGGTATAAAAATCCGGGAAGAAATCCGATAAAAAATAAGGTGTAAATCTTGGAGGAGTGCAAGCTGATTATTTCGGAAATTTCGAGTTGATTTGTGGCAGAAATTTCCTTCAGGTCCAGCCCAAATTCATGCTCATAACAAATCGGGAGGTGAAAGATTTTTTTGGAAGATGAAAAACCAACTTCCACCTCTGAAATCAAGGTTTTTAGTGTGGAAATTTCATCATAAATATTATTTATACTATCGGTATATTTAATTAATAATGAGGAATATGTGTTTGTTATCTCAACTATTGATTTAACCTTGTTTTTTTGAATGTGTTTTTTTGTCAAGATAATAAAATCCAAGAGTTTCTCATCAATTATCGGCTCCCAATTTATCAAAATTGCTCGTTCTCCGAAAGGAAAAATTTCCGGTTTTTTATAATTCATCTTCTTGAAATTTGAATATCTTTTTCCGGTAGTTTTTGATTTAAAAACCGTAAAATTTCAACACAGTTCGGGGTGTCGGAATGAATACAAAATGTATCGAATTTTGCTCGTAAAAAACCTCCATTTTTCAAAGGTATTTTTTGTTCTTTTAGCATGGAAAAAATCCGTTCAAAAACCAGCTCTTTTTCAGTCAGAAGGGCTTCACTATTTTCCCGGGAGATTAGTTCAAAATTTTTTCCGTAATTTCGATCGGCAAATCCTTCTACCCAGGTTTTTAATTTTCCTTTCGCTGCTTTCAGTAACCGGGATTTTGGTGGTGCAAATAATATGAATCTTGGATTTATTTCCCAAACGAGGCTTACAAACATCTCTGCTTTTTCTTGGTTGCTTATTAAATCGTGATATAACATGCCGTGAGGTTTGACATGTTTAGGAGTTAATTTTTGTTTTTTGGCTTGTTGACAAAGCAATTGAATTTGATGGATTAAAGATTCTTCGAGAGCTTTTAGAGAAATATCAATCGGTTTTCTTCCAAAATTCTTTTTATCGGGATAAGA
The DNA here is from genome assembly GCA_964410335.1 of uncultured Flavobacteriaceae bacterium. Taxonomy (GTDB): domain Bacteria; phylum Bacteroidota; class Bacteroidia; order Flavobacteriales; family Flavobacteriaceae; genus DASSWG01. The sequence continues at coordinate 12,176 of CAYPGZ010000033.1, forward strand.
AGGATGTGCTCCGATATTCACCTTGTATTCAGCGGCTAAATCCAAGGTTTCTGCAATACTTTTTTCATTTCCATAATGTCCGCCACAGGCGATATTACATGAAGAAATCAACGGCATTATCAGCGCGTCGCTCTTTCCGCCTTCGCCCAAATCACAATTGAGATCAATTTCCATTTCATCATTATTGAAAAACATATAGACAGATTTCTAAACTTTTATCCATCTTATTAATTCGGGAAAACTATCCCAACCATCCATCTCTATCTAAACTACGATATTGGATTGCTTCGGCAATATGATTTCCATTGATACTTTCACTTTGCTCAATATCGGCGATAGTGCGAGCCACTTTTAAAATTCGGTCATAAGCACGCGCAGAAAGGTTCAATTTTTCCATTGCCGTTTTGAGCAATTGCTTTGAACTTTCATCAATCTTACAAAATTCACGGATTTGGTTTCCACTCATTTGTGCATTATAATGAATATTTTTCATGTCTTTAAACCGCTCTGTTTGTATAGCTCGGGCACGGGTCACACGTTTCCGAATCTCTATACTGCTCTCTCCCCTCCTATCCTCGCTCAATTTTTCAAAAGGCACGGGAGTCACCTCGATGTGTAAATCGATCCTATCCAACAGTGGCCCACTGATTTTACTCATATAACGTTGCATTTCAGCCGGTGAGGAAGTGATTGGAGAATCCGGATCGTTGAAATAGCCGCTGGGGCTCGGGTTCATACTCGCCACCAACATAAAACTCGAAGGATAAGTAACCGTGAATTTCGCTCTGGAAATGGTTACTTCCCGATCTTCAAGCGGTTGGCGCATTACTTCTAAGACCGTACGTTTAAATTCCGGTAACTCATCCAAAAACAACACCCCGTTATGAGAAAGCGAAATTTCTCCCGGTTGAGGATAAGCACCACCTCCAACAAGAGCCACATCAGAAATCGTGTGATGAGGACTGCGAAAAGGCCTTTGAGCCATCAGCCCAATATTGTCCTTCACTCTTCCTGCTACACTATGAATTTTTGTGGTTTCCAGGGCTTCCTGCATGGACATCGGTGGCAAAATACTGGGAAGACGTTTTGCCAGCATGGTTTTTCCGGCACCCGGCGGACCGACCAAAATGATATTGTGGCCTCCCGTAGCGGCAATTTCCATACAACGCTTAATCGATTCTTGCCCTTTTACATCGGCAAAATCAAATTCGGGATGCTCTAAATCGTAAAAAAACTCCTCCCGGGTATTGACAATGGTTTTTTCCATAGGAGTATCAGCATGAAAAAACCGGATAACTTCCAGGATATTTTCCACCCCATATACATCCAAACCATCCACAATGGCAGCTTCTTTGGCATTTTGTTTAGGAAGGATAAAGCCTTTAAATCCTTCCTCCATGGCTTTTATCGCAATAGGAAGTGCTCCTTTTATGGGTTGTAAACTCCCATCGAGAGAGAGTTCACCCATGATGACAAAATCCTTTAAGCTGTGTTTTAATTTGATTTGATTAGATGCCGCCAAAATCCCTATGGCCAAAGTCAAATCATAAGCAGAACCCTCCTTGCGCAAATCCGCCGGAGCCATGTTGATGATAATTTTCTTTCCGGGGAGTTTATAACCGGTGTTTTGCAGCGCAGCCGTGATGCGGAAACTACTCTCCTGAATAGCTTTGTCGGGAAGACCCACCAAATGAAAAGCGATACCGGGCTCCATGTTTACCTCCACGGTTATCGTCGTAGCTTCTACTCCAAAAACTGCACTCCCATAAACCTTTACAAGCATTTGAAAAAAGTTTTTCTAAAAATAAGAATTTATGGGGAAACGAAAGCTTTTCGGAGTTTTTAATTGTAAAATTATGACTAATCGCGAGATATTCGTCACAATTCTATTTTAAAGAATTAGTCCATAGCCCACGATGAACAGGCTTAAATCAGCTTTCAAACTCTTTTAAAAGTCCGGCAGTTGAAGGGTCATGGGAGGAGGCATTTTCTTTCGAATCAAGTTCTTGAAGAATATTTTTTGCCAGTTGTTTGCCATATTCCACTCCCCATTGATCGAAACTGAAAATATTCCAAATGACTCCTTGCACAAAAATTTTGTGTTCATACATCGCGATAAGTTTTCCCAAATTTTCGGGAGTAAGCTTTTCCAGTAAAATCGTTGTGCTGGGTTTATTGCCGGAAAAAACTTTATAGGGCAATAATTTTTCAGTTTCTTCTGTGGCCTCGATTTCCAATTCACGCTCGGCTTCAGCAAAAGTTTTTCCTTTTAATAAAGCTTCGGTTTGCGCAAAGAAATTTGCCATCAGGATTTTATGATGCTTTTGATTGCCGTGAAGAGATTTCTTAAATCCGATAAAATCCACCGGCACCATTGTGGTTCCTTGATGAAGTAATTGGAAAAACGCATGTTGAGAGTTTGTGCCGACGGCGCCCCAAACGATACTTCCGGTTTTATACGCTACCTTTTTGCCGTTTCGATCCACGGATTTTCCATTGCTTTCCATCGAAGCCTGTTGCAGATATGGAACGAGTTTTTCCAGGGCTTGACTGTAAGGCACCACAGCTTCGGTTTCTGCATGGAAGAAATTGGTGTACCAAATGCCCAGTAACGCCATCAACACCGGGATATTTTCTCGAAAATCACTATTCCGGAAATGCGCGTCCATATTTTTTGCACCGGATAATAATTCTTCAAATTTTCCAAATCCGATAGCGCAACAAATAGAAAGCCCCACCGGACTCCAAAGAGAAAATCGGCCACCTACCCATTCCCACATCGGGAAAATATTGGCTTTATCGATACCAAATTTTTCAACTGCATTAATATTGGTCGAAACCGCTACAAAATGCTTTTCTATATTGGTAATTGCCGTATTTTCGGTAAACCAGGATTTTGCCGTTCGGGCATTCGTCAAGGTTTCTTGCGTAGAAAAAGATTTTGAAACCACGATGAATAAAGTGGTTTCCGGGTTTAAATTTTGAAGCGTTTCATATATATGATCTCCATCGATATTGGATATAAAATGGAGATTTAATCGGGTTTTTTCTGTTTTTAAAGCTTCCACCACCATTTGAGGACCTAAATCCGATCCCCCGATTCCAATATTAACTACATCTGTAATTTCCTTTCCGGAGTAACCTTTCCAACTGCCGTTAATTACCGCATCAGAAAAGCTTTTCATTTTTTGATGTGATTTTTTTATTTCTTGAGATATGTTTTTTCCATCCAGTATAAAATCCTCTTCTCCACCTCGCAAGGCTGTATGCAATACTGCCCTATTTTCAGTTTTATTGATTTTTTTTCCGAAAAAAAAGGCTTCAATCGCGTCTTTCAACTTGGTTTGCTCAGCCAGTTTCACCAACAAATCTACGGTTTCAGGGGTGATTCGGTTTTTGGAATAATCAAAAAAAATCCCCTCTGAATGAATACTCATTTTCTCAAAACGCTGCGTATCCTGTTCAAACATCTCCTTCATCAACACAGCACGCATTTCTTCAAAATGATTTTTCAAGGCTTTCCAAGCATGGGTTTGAGTTGGATTTATGGAAGGAAAAGACATAAAAAATGACGTTTTTTTTGATTGATATTTATTTCTAACATTTCAGTTTTTCTCGATAATATTCCACGAGGCCATCCACCGGACGTTGGACGACATTTCCCATTTCAAAACCATAAGATTTAATCATTTCACTCACAATATCTTGTGCGTAAAAAGCAATCGATCCAACAAAATGAACGGGCAAATTTTTCACTTCTTCATAACACGCGACATGATGATCGAGAAAATTACTTATACCTTCTTCAAGTACCTGCCTGCAATATGAAACATGTTTGTTATTCAGCGCAAATTCCGCAAAATTCCCCAGATAGGAACGCGGATTTTCTCGATTGTAGAGATTTTCTTTTACCACATCAGGGGATAAATCAAAAGAACTTTCGAATTCTTTGGTAATTTCCCTCGGCATTTTTTTGTAATAATAATCGCGAAGCAATCGCTTTCCAAAATAATTTCCGCTGGCTTCGTCCATCAAAATATACCCCATAGAAGGAATTTTTGAGGTGATTTTTTTACCATCAAAATAGCAAGAATTAGAACCCGTACCCAAAATGCAGACAATCCCCGGTTGAATGGTAACAGCATACACTGCAGCAATCATATCTTCAAAAACAACAATTTCTTGCGCTTTAGAAAAAAAAGATTTCAAACTCGACTGCATTCTTTTTTTGGGAGTTTCAGTGGCACATCCTGCTCCGTAAAAATGAATTTTCGCTACTTGATTTTTAAGGGTTTTTAAATCCGGATTTTCCTTGAGGCGTAACAAGATATTTTCGTTATTAATCGCCAACGGATTTAAACCTCCGGTGCTGGTTTTAAGAAGGATTTTTCCACTACGGTCCATTAAGACCCAGTCGCATTTTGTGGAACCGCTATCGGCAATCAGAAGCATGATTTATGTTTATGACGATGAATTTCGAGTGAAATCGATTTTTCGGGTAAATATACAGACATTGATAAAACCAACAGAAGTTTCCTCATTTTATCCTCTTTGAAATATGAGGTGAGGTCAAGGCTTCAAAATACTGACAAAATCTTACATTTGTCCTTATTCAAAAAAATCATTTTTTTTAAATTCCTCTAAAAGATAATGAGCAGCGTTTCCTATTTCAAGATTACAATTTCTTTTTTATTTTTTCTTTTATTTATTTCATGTAAGGATAAAAAAGAAAAAACAGCTTCCGAATCGCTGAAAGGGAAAGAGATCTCCGTGGATTATGCACAAACTTTTGACATTACGGACTTTGGTGATTTTAAAATAATAAGAGTACGAGATCCCTGGCCGGGTGCAGAGAAAGATTTTGTTTACCTTCTCACAAAAAAAGATGCACAACTTCCTGAAAATCTAAAATATGATGAAAGAATAAATATTCCGGTGAACAAAATCGTGGTTACTTCCACTACACATATTCCCGCCTTGGAAACCCTGGGAGAACTCAACTCCTTAGTCGGATTTCCGGGGTTAGATTTTATTTCTTCCGAAAAAACACGCACACGGATTGAAACCGGCAAAATTGCCGAACTGGGTGCAAACCAAAGTATTAACACGGAAGTATTGTTGGACCTAGAACCTGATGTGGTGGTAGGTTTTGGTGTGGATGGACAAAATCGTGCATTTGACAGACTAAAAAAAATCGGGATTCCGGTGGTTTATAACAGCGATTGGATGGAAAAACATCCTTTGGGAAAAGCAGAATGGATTAAGTTTTTCGGAGCATTATATGACAAGCTCCCCCAATCGATGGAAATCTTCAAGGAAATTGAAGAAAACTATAAAGCAGCAAAAAAGTTGGTGAACAAAATCGATAAACACCCGAAAGTACTCGCCGGATCAATGTTCAAGGACAGATGGTATGTTCCTTACGGGAATTCTTGGCAAGCAGAATTTATCGCTTCTGCGGGGGGAGAATATATTTATAAAGACACCCATGGAAATGGCAGCATGGAACTTCCTTTTGAAAAAGTTTTTGCCGATGCAGCCGATGCGGATATTTGGGTAGCTCCAGGAAGTTTCACCACATACAAACAGTTGTTGGAAAGTTCGGAGCATTATAAAAAATTCAAAGCCTTTCGCGACAGGGAAATATATACGTATGCAAAAACCCGTGGCAAAACCGGGGGAGTATTATATTACGAATTAGCACCTTCCCGGCCGGATTTGGTTTTGAAGGATTTGATTTCAATTTTTCATCCGGATTTGTTACCGGAATACGAAGCGGTTTTTTTTAAACCGATGACTTTGCCTGACAAGACCTCATAAAAAATACCTTTCTCTGAAATTTCGGCGAGAGAATTTCTGATTGATTAGTTCAAAAATAAATTGAAAAAATACAAAACATACTTCATTCTCGGGTTCCTACTTTTTTTGGGAATTATGATATTGAACATCTGTCTGGGGTCGGTAAATATTCCATTTACGGATACTTTGATCATTTTATTTGGAGGAGAAATCGAAAATAAAAGTTGGGAATATATCATTCTTGAATACCGTCTTCCCAAAGCATTTACGGCCATACTTGCCGGATCAGGATTAGCTTTAAGCGGATTGTTGATGCAGACGCTTTTCCGGAATCCTCTTGCCGGACCTTATGTGTTGGGATTGAGCAGTGGAGCGAGTTTAGGCGTGGCTTTGTTATTGATGGGCGGGGGATTATTTGGAGGATTACTGGCGGAAGTTTTGTTTTCAAAATGGGCTTTAGTCCTGGCAGCCAGCTTGGGCAGTTTGCTGGTATTATTTGCCGTTTTGGGAGCTTCAATAAAACTTCGGGACACCATGGCAATTTTGATTATCGGGCTGATGTTTGCCGCACTCACCGGAGCAATCGTTAGTGTGTTGTCCTATTTCAGTCCGGCCACCAATCTACAACGATATGTGTTTTGGTCTTTTGGGAGTTTGGGAAATTTATCGTGGAGTGAAACCGGAATCCTAACCTTGTTTTACCTTTTGGGAATCGGAATTGCCATTTTTTGTATCAAAAACCTTAATACGCTTTTGCTGGGAGAAAATTATGCCGGAAGCCTGGGGGTAAACATCAAACAAAACCGTTTGTTGGTGATTATCGCTACCAGTTTATTGGCCGGCAGCATCACCGCTTTTGCCGGACCAATTGCTTTTGTGGGTCTTGCTGTTCCTCATTTAGTTCGTCAAATCCTTCCCACCGTAAACCACCGGATTATGGTGCCGGCAGTTTTGCTGGGAGGCGCAGTCTTGATGCTGGTTTGCGACATCATTGCGCAATTGCCGGGATCAGCTTATACTTTGCCCATTAATGCCATTACTTCTATTTTTGGAGCCCCCGTGGTGATTTGGTTACTGATGAGAAAGAAAAAAATAGTTTTTTAGGATATTGCTCTTGAGATTGAAGATATGAGAGAAAATAGATTACTAAAAACGGAGGCGCTTAAGATTGGATATCGCTCCCCTAAAAAGGAGATTGTGGTAACTAAAGATATTGATTTGTCCGTAAATAAAAATGAGTTAATCGCTATTATTGGAATAAACGGAGCCGGAAAATCTACTTTGCTGAAAAGCCTTTCCAAAAATCTCGTCCCTTTATCGGGTTCTATATTATTAAAGGGAAAACCTATTGACGAATTTTCACCGAAACAATTTTCTGAAACGCTAAGTCTTGTGTTGACCGAACAATCTTTTTCTAAAAACCTCAGTGTTTTCGAACTGGTGGCCTTGGGAAGACAACCCTATACAAACTGGTTGGGGTCCTTGACGGCTGAAGATATTGCCGTGGTAAATGAGGCTTTGGTTCAAACCGGAATCAAGGAATTAGCAGAAAAAAAATGTGATGAACTCAGCGACGGACAACTTCAAAAAGCATTGATTTCCCGTGCCTTAGCTCAAGATACTGCTTTGGTTTTAATGGACGAGCCGACAACACATTTGGATATGTATCACAAAGTTTACATCCTCCAATTGCTCAAAAAACTTACAAAATCAACAGGAAAAGCCATCATTTTTGCCACCCACGAAATTAATCTTGCGCTACAGCTTTGTGACAGAATAATCCTTATTCACAAGGGCACGGCTCAACAAGGAAGTCCGGAAGAATTGATTTCAAAAGGAGTTTTCGAAGATTTATTTTCGACGGATTTTATCCGTTTCGATGCAAAAAATAAGGTATTTCGCGTGGTGGAATAAACCGCTTTTCTTAATGATTAATCGTCTCGCTAATTCGATATCGCTGTTTGTCTTCTTTTCGAAGGATTAATTCTCCGATAAAACCGGTCATAAAAAGTTGGGTTCCGATAATCATCGACGTCAAGGCAATATAAAACCACGGATCCAACGTAACCCGAATATCTGGAATGCCTACCCATAATTTATAGAGTTTTGAGGCACCGATCCAAAAAGCAAGCAAGAACCCGATAAAAAACATCAGCACACCCCAGGCTCCAAAAAGATGCATAGGTCTCTTGGCAAAACGAGAAAGAAACCAAAGCGTGATAAGATCCAGAAAGCCTTTGATGAAACGATCGCGACCAAATTTTGTCCGGCCGTATTTCCGGGCCTGATGCTTGACCACTTTTTCACGGATTTTGAAATATCCCGCATTTTTTACAAGTACGGGAATATAACGGTGCATTTCCCCATACACATAGATATTTTTGATGACTTCCTTTTTAAAAGCCTTCAACCCACAGTTGAAATCGTGAAGTTTCAAGCCTGAGGTTTTTCGGGCAGCAGCATTGAAAAGTTTCGATGGGAAATTTTTTTTCAGCACTGAATCGTAGCGCTTTTTTTTCCATCCACAAACCAAATCGTAACCTTCTGCATTTACGAGATGATACAATTCCGGAATTTCCTCGGGATTGTCTTGCAAATCGGCGTCCATAGTGATTACTACCTCGCCCCGAGCTTTTTCAAAACCTGCATGCAAAGCTTGTGATTTCCCGTAATTTTTGTTGAAACGAATCCCGAGAACATGCGAATCTTTCTGACTTAGTGTCTGTATTTTTTTCCAAGAGCCATCGGTGCTTCCGTCATCAATAAAAATAATTTCATAAGAAAAAGAGTTTGAGTGCATGATTTCCACAATCCAGGAATAAAGCTCCTCCAGGGACTCTTCTTCGTTAAGCAAAGGAATGACGACAGATATGTTCATCAAAAATCAAATAAAAAGAAAAACCACGGGTCGGAAAACCCGTGGGGAATCTAAATTAATATTGTGGTGCTTCTTTTTTCATAATCAAACCAGCGATTAAGGAATACAAAAATCCAAAAAAGGTATAACTGGCCAAGACAATTGCCGAAAAGATAAATGGATTCATGAAAAACTCACTTACGCTTCGGGTTTGTTCAATCATTTCTTCGGTGAGATCGGGGTTTTCTCTTAATTTATCTAACTGCATTTCCATCATTTCTGACATAAATTCCGGAGCGATAACATAATTGAAAAGCAACACATAAATTGTGGTCACCACCCCACTAATAAGGCCTATTAAGGTGCCAACTTTTAGCGCATTCCCCAAACTCAATAAATTTCCATTTTGTTTTTTGTATTGCGAAACAGCATAAAAAATAAAAACGGCAAAAATCAAATAAAATATGTTCATCGGCCACTGAACACCTTCAAGTGACATCCCTGTAACGTACATAATTACGTTAACTACAATGGCAATCAAGCCCAAAATAATTCCGTAACTCAAGCCGAATTTTCCCGGAGTAATTGTTTTTGTTTCCATAATAAAATTGTTTTAGTTGAACAGTTGTTTGGTTTGTTGGTAAGCAAAGATAGGGAAACGTTACGTTTCGACTGAAAATCTTTTAAAACAAAAATACCTGAATATTTTTTAAAGTAGATTGGTTTGTTTATTTAAAATGATTAAATTTGCACCCGCTTAAAATGACTTCTTGGGTCATAAGGAAAAAAGACATTTATTTATTAAAGAAATATAGAGATGAAAAAGGGAATCCATCCGGAAAATTATAGAATGGTCGCATTCAAGGATATGTCTAACGACGATGTATTTTTGACTAAATCAACTGCGGAAAGCAAAGAAACTATCGAGATTGACGGGGAAGAATACCCTTTGATAAAATTGGAAATTTCCAGAACTTCACATCCTTATTACACCGGCAAAACCAAATTGGTCGATACCGCAGGACGAATCGATAAATTCAAAAACAAATACGCGAAGTTTAAGAAATAATCAAACTTCGGAGGCTAAACTAATTA